>DAOMZC010000218.1:0-8455 GCA_035437965.1 Pseudomonadota bacterium | reverse complement strand
CCAGCGGCCGCAGCGCCCGCAGGAGCTCGCGCTTGCCGGCAATGGCGGGAGCGGCGGGCGTGCGCAGGGGCAGACCGCCCGGGGTGCGCGCCGGGCCGGCGGGCGGCTGGTAGATGGATGCGGGTCCGGTGGGGGAGGGCGCTGCAGGGGCAAGCGGCGCCGTATCGGCGCGCGGCTCGGCTGCGGCCGGAATCCCGTGCGGCGCCGAGTCGGCGGGCGCTGGTGGTAGCGGAGTGTGCGGCGAATCCGCGGCGGATAATTGCCGGGTTGGCTGCGGCAGCGGCGCATCCGGGAGGCTCGCGGCCCGGCGCATGTGCAGCGCCAGCCACAGGATGTCCGCCGCCTCATCGACCGACAGGTCGGATTCAACGCGCTGGAGGGCGCGTATGAACGGGACCAGCGGCTCGGTCATTCGGCGTTGAGCTCGCGCAGGATCGTATCGATCAGGGTGCTGCGTTCCGGTTCGGCAATGGTGATCGAGCCGCGGGTCAGCAGGAACACGGCGTTCAGCAGCTGATCTGTAGCTACTGTCTTGCCGCTGTTCCAGTCTTCCCCGAACCGCTTGATGAGCAGCTCGGCTTCCTCCGCGATGGCCTGCAGCCCAAGATGGGCCTTGAGGATCTGCCGGAGCCGCTCCTCCGTCGGCAGGGCGATCGTCAGGCGCAGGCAGCGGCGCAGGAAGGCGGGCGGCAGCTCGCGCTCGCCGTTGCTGGTCAGGATGACCAGCGGAAAGGCGGTGCAGCTCACCCGCCCGCGCGTGATGGGAACGCGCTCGGCGGATTCCTTGCTGTCCCACAAGGGAATGCGGACCTCGGGCTGCTGCTCCGCCAAGCGCAAGAGCTCCGGTATGGCGAAGGAGCCCTCTTCGAAGGCGTGCAGGAGGTCGTTGGCGAGGTCGATGTCGCTCTTGTCGATTTCATCGATGATCAGCACCCGCGGCGAGCCGCGCTGCGACGTAGCCAGCGCAGTGCCGAGCGGCCCGAGGCGCAGGTAGTTGCCGATGTCCTCGGTGGGCTCGGCCGTCGTCCGCCCGCCGAGCAGCTGCACCGACTGCGCGTCGCGCAGCCGCGCCAGGGCGTCGTAGGAATAGAGTCCCTCCGACAGGGTCGAGCGCGAGTTGATCGGCCAGACGAGCACCGGCCGCAGCTGCAGCTCCCAGGCCACCGCGTAGGCCAGCGAGGACTTGCCGCTGCCCGGCGGACCGGTCACAAGGAGCGGCCGGCGCAGGTACAGGGCGGCGTTTACCATCTGCACTTCCTGCTCGCTGGCGCAGTAGATGCGGCCGCGCCGCTGCTCCGCGCTCTCGCCGCTGGCGGTCGCGCCGCCCAGCTGACGCCACGGCGGCGGCTCGGGCAGCTGCTTTATACCATCGTGCGGGAGGCTGTTACCTTGGAAGATCTTCCAGTCGGCCATGAAGGTTCCTATCTGCGGGCCGCGGGCGCGCGCAGGCGGATGCGGGCGGGGAGCCGGTTGGGGTTGTCCCAGAATAGAGCCAGGCCCCGACCGTGGTGGCTCCCCGACGAGTCTGCGGCTGCCTCCCGGCGCAGGACGCGGATCTGCTCGGGAATGTGACGGATGTCGTGCGCGCAGATGGCGCTGCGCAGCACCTCGGGAGCCGGGCTGCCCGCGTGCCGCGTCCAGACGATGATGGGAATGCCGGCGCGCAGCAGGGTAATGAACGACTCGCGCTGGGCGCTGCCGGCGGCCGGGGACTCTTCCATGACCGCGCACACCACGGTCATTCCCTGCGGACTGACCAGCGGATCCCAGAGGGGTCGGCCGGCCGGGCAGTGGGCGCGAACCCAGGCGCGCAGCGCCCGGTCGTTGCCGTGGCTCGCGGCGGCGGTCGGCGGCAGCTCCAGGCAGGCCGACGATACCGGCCGGGCGCTCTGCCGAAGGTGCTCCCAGCGCTGCTGCTGGCGGAGGATCGCATCGGCAGTCAGCGTATCGCCGCTGCCCGCGGCCAGACCGGCTTCGGGCTTCAGATTGATCTTGAGCTTGCCCGGACTCAGGGCCGCCGCCGACTGCGCGATGCGGAGGCGCTCCCAGGAGCGAAGGACCAGGTTGTGATCCGCTCCCAGGGGGCCGTTCACTCCCGCCAGCTGATCGAATCCTTCATCGAGCAGCTCGACCGGGACGACCAGCTCGATCCAGAAATCAGGGCTGTAGATATCACGGGCCAGCAGCCAGTCGGCCGCGCCGCGGTGCAGGGCCAATAGGAGCTGCGCCAGCTGCCCCTGCGCCACCGGCTTGCCTTCGTTCCCCGAGTCGGTGTCCCAGATCAGGTCGCCCCAGTACTGCTCCGGCGCAGTCTCGATGAGCATCCACGCCTTTACGTGATAGCGCGGCCGCTGCGAGCGCCGCTTCTCCGGCTCGATCTGCACGATCAGGTACACCCCGTTCACCGCCGCCTCGGGCGCCGCGGTCGCACCGCGCTGCTGAAAGGCGGGATTGGGGAAGATCGGCTCGTGCCGCGGATCGCCGAGGCCGTACTTGGGCGCGTGCACCTCTGGATCCACTCCCGTATCGGGATAGTTCTGCCGCATCTTCTCGCGGACCAATAGCTCGAGCTCGCGCAAGCTCAGCCGCTCGGCATGCGCCGGGGAGCCCGCTTCGAGGGCCTGGTACAGACAGTCGGTGAACTGGGTCAGTCTGGCTGCCGGTGCAGCAATCGCGGTCTTGTAGCGCGAGGAGGCGGCGAACAGCGACAGGCTGCGGCAGCTCACTTGCAGCGCGCTGAAGGCCATCGCGGCGAAGCAGCAGTCCAGGATGATGACCACATCGAGCCGGGCCGCCACGCTCTTTAAAAGCTCACCGAGCGCGGCGACTGTAATCGACGTACCGAGCTTGGCCTGGTGGCTGGTGTCCCGGCAGGCCAGGACATACTCAGTTGCGCCGCCTGCGCCGCCGATCATCAGGCCATGGCCGATGTAATAGATGAAGACCCGGCTGCCGTCCGGTGAAGCCAGCAGGTACTCCTTCATCTGCTTGACCTGCTCGGACGCGGACATCGGCTCGTCGAACAGGCGCAGGGCGCCGCGCACGCCCAGCCGTGCGGTGAAGTACTGGTCGACAAGCTCCGCCGAGCGCCCGAGCGGACCCGCCTGAGAGTCGCCCAGCGTCGGCAGCCCAGGAAAGCCGGCCGCGCCCAAAAGGATCAGCCGGCTCTGCGGCTGCGGAGGCTGTTGCTGGGAATCTGCCGGCATGGAGCGGTGCCCGGCTCCGCTACTTCTTTACGGGCTTGCGCGCAGACTTGGTCGTGCCGGCTGCCCGCTGCTTGGGCTTGGCCGGAGGCGATGCCTTGGCCGGAGGCAGCGCCTTGGCCGGAGGCGACACCTTGGCCGGGAGCTCTGGTGTCTTCTCCGCATCCGCCGCGTGCTGCAGCGCGGCGATCGTCTTGGCCACATCGATGTTCTTGGCGCCGTCGCCGCTTGCGAGCACGTTGCCAGCTCGCGTCTGAATCACGACGCGCGAGCCGACCGCCTCGATGTAAGCGGCGATGCCCTTGGCGATGGCGATGGCGAAAGGCGTGCCAAACACCAGAACCAGCGTCGAGCCGAGGTCCTGCGTATCGCCCTGATCCTTGCTCAAGGAGAGCTCCGGCGGCTCTCCGTGCGCGCTCGCAGACTCGGCGACAATGAACTCGCTCAGCCGCTGCGCGGCCAGGTTGGCGTCTGCGCAAGAATCATCCAAGAACCGGAGGACGACCGTGTGCTTGTCGGTGGTCATAGGAGCTCCCAGGTTAAGACGATCGCACACACCGATTCCCTTTGGCAAGCGCCCTTAGTCGGATATCAGCAGAAAGCATATCCTGCCGCCTGACATGGCGTTATTCCGGCAAGCGCAGATTCCCCTCCATCCCCCTCCATTCTCCTAGACAGCCGTGTAAAAAATTACCGGGACAGCCGTGCAAAAAATTACCGATTTTTTGATTTGCGCTGAAGAGTCCTTTTTATCAACATTTCCATTCGCGGTAGTGATCCTTCGTTTATACTAATAAACGCAGGTTTCAATTTTCTGTCAGTATCACATCTGGGTACAAGATAAATTGATGAGAAAAATAAAGAAGTTTGCGTCTCGTGGCCACGAGGATCATTCAAGTGTCCGGGACCTGGTGCGGCTCGCTTTCGTAAAAAATGGCGTCAGCCTGGTGTGGGGCTCCCCAGACTTTCCCGCGCCGGACTTCATCAAGGTGGAAGCGCAGTCGCTGATTGAGGGGGATCGCAACCAGTACGCGATCCCGCACGGCTGCGCGGCGCTGCGCAGTGCGATCGCCCGCAAGTACCGCAGCGCCTATGGTCTGCAGTACGACCCGGAGTCGATGGTGACGGTGACCTGCGGCGCGACCGAAGCGATGGCCAGCACGCTGCTGTCGGTCGTCGAGCCCGGCGCCGAGGTGATCTTGTTCGACCCGAGCTACGATGTCGGAAACCTCGTACGCATGGCGGGCGGAGAGCCGGTTTACGTACCCCTGCGGACAGCGGACTTCAGCATCGACAGCGAGCTCCTAGAGCGCGCGGTCAGCGAGCGCACGGTGGCGATTGTCGTAAACTCGCCGCACAACCCGACCGGCCGCGTCTTCACCCAAGGGGAGCTCCAGCAGATCGCCGACCTCTGCCTGCGGCACGACCTGCTTGCCATCACTGATGAAGTGTACGAGCACATGGTCTACGCGGGCGTCCACATCCCGCTGGCGACCCTGCCGGGGATGGCCGAGCGGACGGTCACGATTTCTTCGTTCTCCAAGCTGTTCACGGTTACCGGCTGGCGGGTCGGCTACGTCTGCGCAGTCCCTTGGCTTACCGCGACGATCCGTAAGACGCACGCCGAGCTGACCGCGGGAGCGCCGGCTCCGCTGCAGGAAGCCTGCGTCCGCGGGCTCGCCGCCGGTGCCGAGTTCTACGCCACCCTGCGCGAGGAGTATCGCGAGCGGCGCGACATCCTGTTCGATGCGCTTACGCAGGCCGGTCTACAGCCCGTACTGCCGCAGGGGGCGCTGTTCATCTTGGCCGATGTGACGCAGCTTGCGGGCGGCGATGAGTGGCCGCTGGCGCACTGGCTGAGCACCGAGCTCGGAGTCGCCGCAGCGCCGGGCACGGTCTTTTTCCGCCATCCGTGTCCGCGGCGTTACCTGCGCTTCACCTTCGCGCGCTCGACCTCTACGTTAAGGGATGCGGCAGCCCGGCTGGCGCGCGTACCCGACGCACTCCCGCACTTCATGAATCCACTTGCGGCGTGATATAAGGGACCCAGATAAGATGAAGAACGCCAAAGGTTCCGCGCATCTGTTTCATCAAGAATACTTCGACAAGCTCGCCAGCATCGACAGCCAGGTCCAGGCGGCGGTCCTGGAGGCGCCTCCGAGCCCTCCCAAGACCTCCGGGCTGCAGCTCACCGCGCCCAAGGAGTTCAGTACGGCAGAGATCTACGGACGAGCGAATCAGGACTGGATCTCCCGGCTCGCTCAGGTCCTGGAGCGGCGCGGCCGCGTCGAGCGAGAGCGAGCTCGCTTTGTTCCCTTCGCGGACCGGGAGGCGATCTCCATCCCGGTAGACGCCTGGAATGTCGTGATGACCGGCAACTGGGGCGCCGGGATGCACTATAAGGGCCTGCTCAACGTGAAGAGCCCGATCGATATCGCGCTCTACTCGATGCTCATCTGGGAGCTCAAGCCGGCGACGATCATCGAGCTTGGCTCTTTTCAGGGGGGGAGCGGGTTGTGGTTCGCCGATCAGCTGCAGGCGCAGCTTGGGACCGGTGCAGTTCACTCTTTCGACATAAACCCGGAAGCGGTGAGCGAGCGCGCCAGGCACCCTCTGCTCACATTCCATAAGGCCGACCTGCGCGAGCCGGGGACGCTGGCGGCAGAGCTCTTGCGTGCGCTGCCGCATCCGTGGCTGGTGATAGATGACGCGCACGTCAACGTGCTGGGCGTGCTGGACTGGGTCAGCCAGTTCACGGTCTCCGGTGATTACTATGTCATCGAGGATGTAGTCGGCATGCTGCCGGCAGGCGAGCTTGGCCAGCTCTTGGCGTCAAGGCAGTTCCTTGTCGATACGTTCTACTGCGATAACTACGGATACAACCTGACCATCTCGCCGAACGGCTGGCTGCGGCGGATGTGAGGCGGCCATGCAGACGCGGAACATCACCCCCGAGCAGATGCGCTCCCAAATCGCTCGCTTCAGTGAGCGTAGGGTCCACATGAACCACGGGGTGGACCCCAGCATCCCCGCGGAAGCCTTCGCTGCTCTGAACCCGCCGCTACACCTCTTGCTGGCGCACGCGGCGCCGGGGACCCACCCCGACTCGCTGCCGGCGGTCGCGGGCCCAAAGGGTATGGTCGTGTGCGTGCTGGACATCCCGCCCGGCGGCAAGGTCCCGCTGCACGCCCACCTGCGGTCACGCGAGACCTTCATGTGTCTCAAGGGCCGCATCCGGTTTCGCTGGAACGATCACGGCCAGGACGAGACGTTCCTTGAACCGTTCGACCTGATCGACGTACCGGTCGGGGTCTACCGCGACTTCCAGTGCGCCGGGGCCGAGCCGGCGCTGCTCCTGGCCATCATCGCCGACGAGCGCGAGGACGAGCCCGGCGACGTCGTCGTCGCCCCGGAGGAGCGCGCCCGGTTCGCCGAGCGCTTCGGGGCCGCCATCCTGCCCAAGCTCACCGCCGCGACCGGCCTGCACTTCACCGATCCCCCCGCAGCCCCTGCCGTTAACAAGTAGCTCGGAGCCTGGACAGCACCCTCGGGTTTTCCCCTGAAGGCAAGAGCGGCCGAGGTGGCGGCCGCGACGCGCAATACGCTTGTAGTAAGCGGGGCTGATTTAAGCTAAGATTAGTAGAATTTTTTTGTGCTGGCTGCCTCTCTCTGGCCCCCCTGGAGTCCCCGCCAGCATCAGCTTACGCCCCCTCACTTGCGAGCCACCAGGACAATGAGCGCACGAGATCGGTATAGAATATCTGACGCCCTCTTTGAGAGCAGTGAGACGACTTTCTACCGCGGTTGCTGGGAGGCTGACGACGCTCCGGCCACCATCAAGGTAACGCGCTCGGATTATCCCAACCCCCGTGCCCTCATAAGGCTCAGGCACGAATACGGCATCCTGCGCGAGCTGCGGATCCCGGGAATCCCGGTTCCCTACGCGCTGGAGCAGCACCGCACGCGCGGCCTGGCGCTCGTCCTGCACCCCATCGAGGGGCTGCCGCTGGTCCGGTTGAAGCAGGGCCTCAGCGTGCTGGCCTCGCTGCAGATCGGCGCCGCGCTGGCCGGCACGCTGGCCGAGCTTCATCGCCACCGCATCCTGCACCAGGGGGTGCAGCCAGGTAGCATCTTCTACGACCCGGCCAGCCAGAGCGTTACCCTCATCGACTTCGGAGCGGCCTCGCAGCTCGGCGCCGAAGGGGGCGGCACCATCAACCTGATGGACCTGGGCAGCGCGCTGGCCTACGTCTCGCCCGAGCAGACCGGGCGCATCAACCGCGTAGTCGACACCCGCTCGGATCTGTACTCGCTCGGTGCCACCCTTTACGAGCTGCTGACCGGAACCGTTCCCTTCCAGTCCGCCGATCCGATGCAGGTGGTGCACGGCCACATCGCCCGCAACCCCGTCCCACCGCGGGAGCTCGAGCCGTCCATTCCGGTGGTCGTCTCGGACCTGGTGCTGAAGCTTCTCGCCAAGTCGCCCGAGGATCGCTACCAGACCGCCATCGGTGTCGCCGCGGATCTTACAGAGTGCGCGCGGCAGCTCGCGGCCGATGGCGCCATCCAGCCGTTCGCCCTGGGGGGCAAGGATCGCGACGGGCGGCTGCGGACGGCGCAGCGGCTGTACGGTCGCGACGCCGAGCTCCAGACCCTGATGTCGGCGTTCGCGCGGATCAGCGCGGGGGCCACCGAGCTGCTCCTGGTCTCCGGCTACTCGGGAGTCGGCAAGTCGGCCCTGGTGCACGAGATCAGCCGACCCATCGCCGGCCGCGGCGGCCACTTCATCACCGGCAAGTTCGATCAGCTCAACCGCAACATCCCCTATGACTCGGTCATACAGGCGTTCCGCGAGCTGATCCGGCTACTCCTTGGCGAGAGCGAGGCAAACATCGCCGCCTGGAAGGCCCGGCTGCAGGCCGCGGTCCAGCCAAACGGCAAGCTGATCACGGATCTGGTCCCCGAGCTCGCGCTCATCCTCGGCGAGCAGCCCGAGGTGCTGCCGCTTGAGCCGAGCGAAGCGCAGAGCCGCTTCAACCGGGTGCTGCAGAGCTTCGTGCGGGCGATGGCCACGGCCGAGCACCCGCTCGTCCTGTTCATGGACGACCTGCAGTGGATCGACTCGGCATCGCTCAAGCTGCTGCAGTCGCTCAGCGCGGACCCCGAGTGCGCCCACCTGCTGATCATCGGCGCCTACTACGACTTGATCACATCCTGGAGATCCCTCCAATGGGGGCGTGAGCATCGATGCA
>DAOMZC010000217.1:0-8458 GCA_035437965.1 Pseudomonadota bacterium | reverse complement strand
CGCCGACTGGCGGGCCAGCGCCTCGATGACCGCCATCGCGCCCGAGTGGGTGTGATCCAGGAGGTTGTTCGTGCTGCGCCAGAACGCAACCCCGAGCACGCCCACCAGCGCTCCCCAGACCACGACCCCCACCGCCCCGGTGATCGACGGCAGGAACGGCTGCGTAAGGGCGAGCAGCGGCGCGCCGGCCAGGAGCACGACCAGCATCTGCAGGGTCAGGGTGAGCGCGCCGCGCGGCGCCGCTCCCAGATCGGCCTGGCCCTTGTGAGCATGCGGAATCGCCCGCGCCGCCAGCGCGATTCCCAGCCGCCGGGCCGAGCCGAACAGCCCGATCCACAGCGGGACCGACAGAGCCAGGGCGACCAGGGTGATGGCGATGCGGGCGACCGCCGGCGTCAGCCCGCCGGCCTGCTCGACCAGCGGCAGCAGCCGGCTGGCAGACAGCGCGGCGCCGATGGCAAGCCCGGCGAGCGCCAGATCATCGAGGAGGACAAACATGACCAGCCGCCGCAGCGGCGAGCTGCGACCGAGCGGCCGGGCGCGCAGGTGCTCTATCCACGAGCCGTACAGGGTCACGAACACCTGCAGCCGCCGCGGCAGCCGTCGATCCACATAAGCCGCCAGCGGCACCGAGGCGCGCATGAGCATCGGCGTAAGCAGCGCGGTGACCGCGGAGATCGCCACCGCCACCGGATAGAGGAACTCGCGCGTCGCGTTCTGCGCGATTCCGATGCTGGCGATGATGAACGAGAACTCGCCAATCTGCGCCAGCGTCATCGCCGCCTGGATCGACACCCGCAGGCTGTGGCCGGTCAGGAACGCTCCCAGCGTGACCCCGAAGATCTTGCCGCCCAGCACCACCGCGGTGAGGATCATCCCCTGCAGCCAGTACTGGGCGATGAGCTTGGGATCGATCATCATCCCGACCGAGACGAAGAACACCGCTCCGAACAGGTCGCGCACCGGCTGGATGAGGTGCTCGATGCGCTTGCTCTCTCCCGACTCGGCGACCAGCGAGCCGCAGATGAACGCCCCCAGCGCCACCGAGTACCCCACCGCCTGGGCGAGCAGCGAGACGGCGAAGCACAGGCCGACGCAGGCGACCAGCAGCGTCTCGGCGCTGCCGAGCCGCGCGACGTAGCGGACGGCGCGCGGGATGAGCAGGACTCCCAGCCCGAGCAGCACGGCCAGGAACGCGCCGAGGCGGCCGACGGTGCGCAGCAAGGTCGCCGCGGACAGGCTGCCCATCGACAGCGCGGTCAGCGCCGCCAAGAGCAGGATCGCCATCAGGTCTTCGCAGACCAGCACCCCGAACACCAGATCGGCGTAGCCGCGCTCGGGCCGCTGCTCGGTGAAGGTCTTGACGATGATCATCGTGCTCGAGATCGACACGATGGCTCCGGTGAACACCGACTCCAGCGTCGTGAAGCCGAGCAGCTGACCGACCAGGTAGCCGAGCCACAGCATCACGCTGACCTCGATGACCATCACCAGGCCCGCCGAGCCGCCCACCCGCACCAGCTTGCGCAGGCTGAACTCCAGCCCGAGCGAGAACATGAGCAGGATCACCCCCAGCTCGGAGAGCGTCTGCACCACCGTACGATCGGCATACAGCGGAATCGGCATGTACGGACCGACGATGATGCCGGCCAGGACATAGCCGAGCACCACCGGCAGGCGGAGGCGATGAAACAGGACTGTAGTCACCGCGGCGATGCCAAGGACCAAGGCCAGGGCCTTGAGAAATATGTGCGCATCCAGCATCTGGGGCTCCCTGGCAGAGGTTCGGCGGCCCGCTCGACTGGAGGCTCGGGCCGGCGGCATCGGCCGCTGCTACGAGATAACCTCCAGCCCGTGTACGGACCTGGCGCGGAGCTACAAGGAAAACAGCTCGGAGAAAAAGGGAGGCGGAGCGCGCGGAGCGGGCGCCGGGCGGAGCGCAAGCGTTACCCCAGGCTGATAAAGCCAGACGCGCATCCTACTTTGTAGCGCGAGAAAAACAAATTACCCAGGGAAAAGAAAATTCCCAAGGAATCCACGGCTCAGCATGCGTCAGCGCCGCGGGTCGGACTTAAAATGCTCCTACGCCAGGGCGGCGCGGACGAGCTGGCCGCCTGGGAACGCCGCAGCGAGCCGCGCCGGCGCCACGCCGAGCCCGCGCCCGAGAGTCTGGCCCAGCGCGGGCAGCGTGTCGTCCGCGGCTACGGTCACCGCCCGGGAGGCCGCGGCTTGGCTTCCGACCGGCACCGCTTCGCCGGTCGTGGCGCAGATCGCGGTCGCCGCGAAGTCGCCGTCGCGCGGCTCCAGTCCGCCGATGACGCCGGCGGCGAACGGCTTGCCGATGAGGACCGCGGTGTGGTGCCCGGCCCAGTGGTCGCGCCCGACGCGCCCGTGCCGGTGCAGGGTGCGGCCGAAGACGTTGAGCAGGGCGAAGCTCGTCCGATCCTGCACACCGTACTCTTTGAGCTTCTGTAGCAGCGCCGCGATGTGGGCAACGCCGGTCACAGTCTGCTCGGACTCGGCGCGGAACTCGTAGTCGAAGTGGTTGTCGCCGCCAAACGGGATGCTGATCACCACCACCGGCGCCGCGCCCAGCCGGACGAGCGCCGCCGCCGCCGCAACCTGCGCGTGGGTGCTGTCATCACTTATTGCGTGCAGATCCGCGAGCAGCCGATCGCCAAGGTCGCGGGTCTGCGCAGGCGAGCTTGCGTGCTTATCGAGCAGCGCCCGCGCGGCCGGCGCTGCTCGGTCGCGGAGTCGGTGGTGGACAGCGTCCAGACTCTGCTCACGCAGCTGTACCAGCTCGGCAAGCGGCGTCGGCCCGCGGGTCAGCGCGTCGCGCAGCTCGGTGCACGAGAGCCGCGGCAGCGCGCGCCCGCCAGCGAGCACGCGCTCGCCGGTGCCGATCAGGATCGGCTGGCGCTGCGCGGTGCCCAGGCGGGCCGCCAGGTGCCGGCTGTAGAACGCCGGCGCCGACTCACCGGCAGTGCCCAAGAGCTCCAGCACCTGAGCGTGCCCCGGGTGGCTCTGCGCCAGCGTGCTGTGATGGAAGAACAGCGTCCGGTCGAGCACCGGCTGCGGCAGGCTGGCCCACGGCGCCGCCGCGGTCACGCGATTTTTCCCCAGGCGCAGTGGCGTCTCCCGCATGCGCGGGTCGGCGCTGTGCTCGATCTCACGGTGCTCGTAGGTACCCGGCGTGTTGGCGTTTACCGGATCGCCGGCCGAGGAGGTACTGAGGATGAGAAACTGCGCGTCCCCAGCGGCAGAAGCGCCGTCCGACCTGTCGTCCAGCGCCCCGGCCGATCCGTCACCCCGCGCCGCCGCCGCGCCCGGGCGCGTCAGCAGCGCCGCTGGCAGCCCCGTGGCGAGCGCGCGCAGCCCGACCGCTCCCCCGCCCCAAAGCGCCTGCAAAAGGAGTTCCCTGCGAGTCTGACCCATGACAGCACTTCCTGGTGTTTGGCCCGGCGGTCGGGGCAGGGCCGCCCCTGCGCCGTCAGCTTCACACCATGGTAGCAATGGTCTGCTGATGCTGCACAAGCTCGCTGAGGCGCTGCTCCAGTTCCAGCACCCGCGCGCGGTTCTGCTCGACGATCTCGGGCTTGGCGCGGGCGACGAAGTCGGCGTTCTGCAGGCGCCCGCGCAGGGTCTGCAGCTCCTTGTCGACCTTGGCCGCCTCTTTCTGCAGCCGCGCGAGCTCGGCCGGCGCGTCGATCAGGGTGTCGGCGTGCAGGAGCAGCACCACCAGCCCCGGCGCGACCTGGGCGATCGTGCCCTTGGTGGCCGCCACCTCCTCGACCACGTCGACGAGCTCGGCGCGGGTGAGCATCTCGATGAGCGGGCGCTGGGCGAGCAGCACGCTCCGCACCGCCGGATCGAGCGCCTTGATGAGGAACTGCAGCCGCCCGCCGCCGGCGCCTTCGCTGGCTCCCGCGGGCTCGCCCTCGGCCGGGGTGCTCGCGGCCTCGGACTTGGCCTGGGCCTTCAGGTTGTAGGTCGACTTGATGGTGCGCATCGCGCCCACCGCCTCCTGAAGGATCGCCATCTGCTGCTCTGCCGCGGCATCGACCAGCACCGCGTCCGCCGTCGGGTACAGCGTGATCATGATGCTCTGCGGCGAGCCCCACGGGTGCGGCAGCTTCAGCCACAGCTCCTCGCTGATAAACGGAATGATCGGGTGGAGCAGGCGCAGCGTGGCCTCCAGCACCACCGCCAGCGTGCCCAGGGCGGCGCGGCGCTTCTGCGGGTCGGCGCCCGGTGCCAGCTGCGGCTTGCACAGCTCGATGTACCAGTCGCACAGCTCGGTCCAGAAGAAGCGGTAGAGCGCCTGGGCGCCGTCGCTGAAGCGCGAGGCGGTAAACGCCGTATCGACCTCCTGGGTCACCGCCTGCAAGCGCGAGAGGATGTAGCGGTCGGGCAGGCCGAGCTCGATCGGACCGCTCACCACCGGCGCCTCGCTGTCGCCGACCCCGCGGCTGTGCAAGAGCGCCTCGCGGAAGCTCTGCAGCTGCTCGAACTCGCTCTCGTCCACGTTCATGAGGAAGAAGCGGACGGCGCTCCAGATCTTGTTGAGGAAGTGGCGGTAGCCGTCGATGCGCGGCACCGACAGGCGGATGTTGCGCCCCTGCGCCCCCATGACCAGAAGGAAGAAGCGCAGCGCGTCGGCCCCCTGGCGCGGGAAGCCGGTCGGGTAGGTCGCGGCGGCGCTCGGGAAGGCCTTCTTGAACTTGTTGTGGGCCTCGTCGAGCTCTTTCTTGCTCGGGGCCTTGTCCTTGGCAAAGCCCAGGATCTCGGGCAGGCCCGCCCCGTGCACAAGGTGCAGCGGATCGATGACGTTGCCCTTGACCTTGGACATCTTCTCGCCGTTTTCGTCGACGACAAGCGCGTGCAGGAGCACCGTGCGGAACGGCACCTTCTTCATGAAGTGCAGGCCCATCATCATCATGCGGGCGACCCAGAAGAAGATGATGTCGTGGCCGGTCTCCATCACCGAGGTCGGGTAAAAGGTCTTCAGGTCGCGCGTCTGCTCCGGCCAGCCGAGCGTCGAGAACGGCCACAGCGCCGAGCTGAACCAGGTGTCCAGCACGTCGTCGTCCTGCACCAGATCCGTGCGCCCCGCCTTCTCGCACGCCTCCTCGAACGTGCGGGCGACGTAGACCTTGCCGTCTTCCAGCGCGGTGCCCGGCGCGTACCAAGCCGGGATGCGGTGGCCCCACCACAGCTGGCGCGAGATGCACCAGTCGCGGATGTTGCGCATCCAGCGGAAGTAGTCGTCGGTCCAGTGCTCGGGCACGAACTTGGTCTTGCCCTGCTCGACGGCGGCGATGGCCGGCTGGGCGAGCGGCTCGGTCTTGACGAACCACTGCAGGGACAGCATCGGCTCAATAGCGGTGTCGCAGCGCTGGCAGCGCCCGAGCGACAGCTTGTGCGGCTTCTCTTCGATGAGGAGCCCCGCCTCCTGCAGCTCGGCGAGGACAGCGGTGCGCGCCGCGGCGATGGTCAGGCCGCGGAAGCGCTCGGGCGCGTTCTCGTTCAAGAGGCCCTTCAGATCGAACACCGAGATCTGGTCCAGGCTGTGGCGCAGACCCGTCTCGAAGTCGTTGAAGTCGTGGCCCGGCGTGACCTTGACCGCGCCGGTGCCAAACTCCATCGAGACCAGTATTGGATCGCCGATGACCGGAATCGTCCGCCCGCACAGCGGCAGCTGCAGGCGCTTGCCGATGAGGTGACGGAAGCGCTCGTCTTCGGGGTGCACCGCCACCGCGGTGTCGCCGAGCAGGGTCTCGGGCCGGGTGGTGGCGACGACCAGCCGCTCGCCGCTGCCCCCTTCCAGCGGGTAGGCGATGTGCCACAGCTTGCCGTCGACCTCTTCGGGCTCGACCTCCAGATCCGACAGTGCGGTGTAGCAGCGGGTGCACCAGTTGATGAGCCGCCGCGCCCTGTAGATAAGCCCGTCTTCATAGAGCCGCACGAACGCCTCGCGCACGGCGCGCGAGAGGCCCTCGTCCATGGTGAAGCGGTTGCGCTCCCAGTCCAGGGAGAAGCCGAGCACGCGCAGCTGCTCGGTGATGCGGCTGCCGTACTTCTCCTTCCACTCCCAGACCCGGCGCACGAACTCCTCGCGGCCGAGGTCGTGGCGGGTCTTGCCCCCTTCCTTGGCGAGCATGCGCTCGACGACGAGCTGGGTCGCGATGCCGGCGTGGTCGGTGCCCGGCAGCCACAGCGCGTTATAGCCCTGCATGCGGCGCCAGCGCACAAGCGCGTCCTGGACCACGTACATCGCGTGGCCCATGTGCAGCGACCCGGTGACGTTGGGCGGCGGGATGACGATGGAGAACGGCGCCTTCGCGGTGGCGGCGCTCGCGTGGAAGTACCCTTGCTCTACCCAGACTTCATACCACTTGGCCTCGACCTCGGCGGGATCGTAGGCCTTGGCCATCGGGATTTCTTTCATAACGCTTCCTTATTAGTGCCAGTGCCGCTGCCAGGCGTTCAGAGAAACTTTTCAGACTGTCTTAACACAAAGCATGCTCGGCGGTCGGCAATCGTAAGGCCCGGGAGCAGACTATTCGGTCGGCAGGTGCTGGCGGATGACGCGGTTCATGCTGTTCAAGCGGCGCAGCTCGTAGTAGGCGCCCAGGGCGAACAGGACCGCCACCGCGATGATGAGCGGCAGGATGAGCCGCGGCGGGAAGCGCAGGCGGCGCTCTTTGGTGAGGAGCTGCGGCTGGTTCTTGAGCGTCCAGACGCGGAAGCACGCCGGGCAGGCCCAGCCGCTGTCGGTCATGGTGGCCTTCTCGGTGGGCAGGTGCTGGCGCGGGCAGAAGCTGCAGCCGGGGGCGTCGGCGCTGGTCGGGGCAGGGACTCCTTGGGACTCCGCCGGGGTGCCCTGGGGGTCGGCGGCAGAGGCGGGCAGCTGCTCCAGCTCGATGCCCTGCTCGCTCAAAAGGTGGGCGACGATCGAGGGGGCGGCGGCCGGGCTCTGCACGCGCAGCACGCCGATGCGCGTGCCGTAGAGGGACTTGAACGCCGGCGAGGCGGCGAAGGCGGTGGCGGCCTGGGTCTTGCGCTCGAGCTCGGCGACCGCGGCCTGGCGGTCGGCGTCCCAGTCCTTGTCGACGCGCAGGATGAGGTGCACCCCGAGCTCGGTGGTGACGGTGGAGTGGATCTCCGGGCACTCAGGGATTGGTGAGGAGGTCATGGGCTGTGCTCCCCATGGTAGGACGCGCGCCGGCCGATGGGTAGCGGTCAGATGGCGGGCACCGGGAGGCGGCCCCAGAAGACCGGGCGCGCCGGGCCGCGCATGCGCACGTCCTGCTCGGCCAACAGCACGCGAACCCCCAGCACGCCGCCGAGGAGCTGGAGCTTCAGCCAGCGGTCGCGCGGCGCGTGACCGAGGCGACAGGCGGCGACCGCCACGGCGCAGGCGCCGGTGCCGCAGGCCTGGGTGATGCCGCAGCCGCGCTCCCACACCACGACCTCGTACTCATCGGCAGCGCGGCGGTGGCACAGCTCGACGTTGGTGCGCTGCGGGAACGCCGGGTGGGACTCGAGCTGCGGGCCGACCCGCCGCGCCAGGGCGACGAGGTCGGCGCCGGCGACGCCATCGGGAACGAAGATCACCGCGTGCGGGTTGCCCATCGAGACCGCGGTGATGCGCAGCGTCTCGCCGCCGTCGCCGCCCAGCACGATCGGTTCATCTACGCACGGCTCGGCGGGCGGCCCGAGCATCGGCACCGCGGCGCGCGCGAGCCGCGGCGCCCCCATCGCGATCTCAATCTCACACCCATCAAATGGGTCCGGCTGGCTATCGCCGCGAAGATGCAGCTCGCAGCCAAGGACGCCGGCGGCCGTCTCGATCGCCAGCACCGGCAGCGCCTGCCCGACCGGCAGCACCTGCTCGAATAAATAGCGGGCGACGCAGCGCAGGCCGTTGCCGCACATCTCGGCCTCGCTGCCATCGGCGTTCCGCACCCGCAGGCGCGCCACCGCCGCCACCCCGGGCCGCGGCGGCAGCACCGCCAGGATCCCGTCCGCGCCCACCCCACGGTGGCGATCGCAGAGGCGGGCGATAGCGGCGCGGTCGTCAAGCCACCGCGGCGGCGGCACGTGTCGCAGATCGACCACGATGAAGTCGTTGCCGAGCCCCTCCATCTTCACAAACGTCAGGCCGGCGCCGGCAATCACCGCCGGCACAAGCGGCTTGGTCAAGAGCTGAGGGTCGCAGGTGTCATCAGGCTGGCCAGCACGGACGGCCAGCCCGGTCGCGGAGGGTGAGGTCGCAGCGGGCGGGATCAAGGATTGGCGGGAGCGGTCGGCTCGGGGGCCTTCGTCGCGGCCGGAGCCGTCGGGCTGGCCGGAGTCGGCCGGGCCGGGGCGGCCGGAGAGGTCGGGGCGGCAGCCGGCTGGGCAGCCGGGGTCGCCGCTGGGCACCGACCTGTCGTTCCGACCCTATGTGCGC
>DAOMZC010000216.1:0-8464 GCA_035437965.1 Pseudomonadota bacterium | reverse complement strand
AAAAGTCGCCCTTCTCCAGCGCATCCAGGGCGTGCAGGAGGCGCACCGTGTCAAAGGAACTTCCAGACACTTCTTGGTCTGACTGCATGGTTTTATCTTTGCATTTTTTTAGTGCTCTGGGTCGCATATTGAGCACGCTACAACGTGTGGGCGCAACTCCACCTTGACCGCTGCTCACCGACGTAAGTGATCTGTGGCTCAAGGGCTTGACAGTTTTTGTCTGGTGAAAATATTTCCGTATAAATATCAACAAAAAAATTGTTGCTAGATCCAGTTTGTGGACCAAACTATTCTCTAGACGTACTGGTAGATCGTTTTAGGTGCATGTCCGACGAGGGCGTTCAATAGCGCACCTTGCTCGCGGCTGCTCCCGCGCGGAAGCTTGACGCGGCGGCGCGGGACGAGCGCAGAGCTCGACCAGAGGGTGGATCTAGCGACGTCCCGCGCGCGCAGCGCTTGCGGTCGGAGCGGTCTGCGCCGGGCGCGGTTTGGAGCCATCAGGCACTCGGATGGACCCAGCGACCAAGCTATGGAGGCATTCCTATGAAGACTCTATTTGCATCTCTATGTACGGTTATGTTGACGATGGGAACGATGCAGAATCAGGCCCAGGCAGCGCCTGGAGATGCCGATGAGCAGCCGCGCCTTGAGATTTTGGAAGGCGGACGTACTCCCTGCGCTGTGCGCGGCGACCTGTGCCCGATCGCGGGAGCTCCTACTACGGTGGCGAATAGCGCCGCGTCCGCGACCGGCGCCGCCGATTCGCTGCCGCGCTTCAGCCGGGTCAGCGGCGCGGCCGGCTACCGCGGCAGCCCGGCGGACTCGACTCCGTGGACGATCGAGATCAACGCCGCCCTGCGCCAGAGCGCGCTGGCCGGCAACGCCATCTTCATCATCACCGATGCCGAAGATGCAAGCGCGGCCGAAAATGAAGTGACCGCCCTGTGGCAGGCGCCGATCCGCGCCGGAATGAACGTGGCGGCGCGGCTCATGCTTAGCCCGGACGATGGCTTCCACGCCCAGCACACCTACCACATCTCGGTGGTCCAGGTCATAAGGGGCAAGCAGCGGGTCCTGGCCGGAGGAGACGTCCGGCTCATGTAGCGGCGCCGCGGCAGGCTCGCATCCGCAGCGGAAGGACAGCGGGCTCTTTTTATCTGCGCTGCTGATCATCGGCCAGGCCAAACCGTGCACTCGCAGTCCGCAGCTCAAGGAGCGGCTTGACCTGGGGCGCGCGCGGGGGCTAGCCTGGAGGCGACGTAGAAGAGAAGATGAGCCCCCGATTCTTTTGAAGGGAGTCGACCATGCCTCCAGCGCAGCTCGGGCCGTATCGGCTGGGCAGAAAGCTCGGTGAAGGAGGGATGGGAGTCGTCTACCTCGCCGAGGACACGCGTCACGAGCGCAAGGTAGCGGTCAAGCTGCTGCGGCCCGAGTGGGAAAAGGAGTCCAAGGCGGTCGAGCGGTTCCACCGCGAGGCGCGTATAACGGCGCTGCTCCAGCATCCGCATATCTGCGCGGTCTACGAGTCCGGAGAGGCCGAGGGCTGCCACTACCTGGTCATGGAGTTTCTCGAAGGCCAGCTGCTGCGCGACAAGCTGGACGGCTGGCCGCTGACGGTCGAGGCGCTGCTCGACTTCGGGATCCAGATCGCAGAGGCCCTGGAGGCGGCGCACGCGCAGGGCATCATCCACCGCGACATCAAGTCGAGCAACATCTTCATCACCGAGACCGGAATCGCCAAGCTCGTCGATTTCGGGCTGGCCAAGCTGTGCACCAGCGCCCAGCAGGGGCCGGCCCTTGGCGGCTTCGGCGAAGTGGTGAGCATGCCCGGCCTGACCCTGGGCACGGTGACCCATATGTCGCCCGAGCAGGTGGCCGGCAAGGAGCTCGATCACCGCAGCGATCTGTTCTCGTTCGGCATCGTCCTTTACGAGATGGCGACCGGCGTCTTGCCCTTCCGCGGCATCGACTCGATCAACATCATGCAGGCGATTGCCGATGAGCCCTACCCGCACCCTTCGAAGATCAACCCGAACCTCCCGGTGCGGATGGATGAGATCATCGGCAAGACGCTGCAGAAGGGCTGCGCCGATCGCTATCAGACCGCGGCCGAGCTCAAGGCCGATCTGGTGCGCCTGCTGCAAGAGCTGGAGCTCGAGCGCGATGATGATCTGGAGACCTCTTCGGCAGCGCGCGAGCGGCTGCCCACCCGCGAGCCGCGCTCGAAGCCCGAGTTCGAAGCCGAGCCGGGCGCGGCGGCCCTTGGATCTCTGGCCATCGTCGAGTCGTGGGAGCTGCCGACCCGGCAGCGGCGCGAGTTCATCGAGCAGGGCCACGGGACGCTGTACTGGTTCCACGCCTCGCTCGGCGAGCTCGCCTCCGCGAGCGGCTTCCGCAGGAGCCTGCAGCCGGTGCTGGAGAGCCAGCGCATCTCCGAGCTGCGCTTCGTGCTCGACCCGGCAGCGGACGGCGCGCCGCAGCAGTGGAGTAAGCTCATGATCCCGCTCATCCAAAGCTGGGCCGCGCGCAGCGGTCGCGTACTGGAAACCAGCGGCACGGCCGAGCGGGGGCGGTTCTGCGACGCGAGCTCCAAGCAGACCGTGGTGAGCTGGGTCTTCATCGATCTGGGCGCGGAAGCCGTTCCTTCGTTCAAGGTGTTCGTGCGGGATGGGCGGGACCCCGCAGACCCGGCGGCGGGCACGGACCTGATCGAAGCGGAGCTCCTCATCTCGACCCGGCTGCGCAGCATCCGCATGAGCGATGGCAGCCGGCAGATCCTGCGCGTCCCCGAGCGCGTGCTGCGCATGCGAACGCCCGCGGATGAGATCCTGCTTGCGACCTTGTTGCGGATCGTCAAGCGCTGGGAGCACCTGTTTACCGGGACCCCGGCCGAGGCGGCGCCGGCCGCTGCGCTGCCTCACGCCCAATGAAAGTGAAAGTGAAAGTGAAAAGGGAGCAGCGATCGTAAGCAGACGTTCGCACAGAGATGCTCAGCCGTCCTGGCGGAGCTCGAAGGTGAGGTTGCGGGCCTGGAGCAGCTCACCGGTGGCGCGCAGCAGATCCGAGCGGGCCTTTTCGTGATCGATCAGCGCTTGCAGCTCGGCCTGGCGGGCCAGCTCCAGCTCGCCCTGCACCAGCGCGACCTTGAAGTTGTCCGAGATGTTGTTGAGGAAGCGCCGCTGCTCGATCTCCAGGCTGCGCTCGGCCAGGTCGCGCGAGTTGGCGGCGGCGTAGACCTTGCGCTCGGCGATGTTGAGGCTGCGCAGGGCGCTGCGCAGCTCAAGGCGGATCTGGGTGAGCTTGAGCTCACGCTGCAGCGCGTCCTGGCGCAGCCCCGCCTGCGCGCTGCGCACCCCGGCGCGCGCGGCAAGGCCCAGCGGCTGCCAGCTGAAGTCCAGGCCCACCGTCCACTGCCAGCCCGAGCGGGCGGCTACTTGATCGAGCGCGCCGAGGTACTCGCGATCGCCGCCGAGCGCCGCGATCGAGCTGCTGAGCGAGAGGTTGGGCAGCAGCGCATTGCGCGCCACCTCGAGCGCGAGCGCGTCCCGCTGGCGCTCGATCTGCAGGCTCTTGAGCTCGGGCCGGCTGGCCAGCGCGCGCTCCCACACCGCGCTGAACGGGACCGCCTGCGGCACGAAGCTCGGCGCATCGAGTGGGAGCAGCGGCTGCTCCCACTCCCCGGGCGGCAGGTTGAGCTGCTGGCGCAGGCGATCGGAAGCTTCCTCGATCGCCGCTTCATATGTCAGCATGTCGACCTGGTTGCGCGCCAGCGTTGACTCCGAGCGGATGCTCTCGGACTCGGCGAGCAGGCCGGCGTCGATCTGGCGGCGGGTGAGCACCAGCTGCTTCTCGGCCAGCGCGTAGGCGCCGCGCTTGACCTCGTAGGCCTTCCAGCTGAGCACCAGGTTCCAGTACAGATCCTCGGTCGCCTTGATCGTGTTTATCGCCTGCAAGCGGGCGGTCGCGCGCGCCGTCTCGCTGTCGAAGCGCGCCCGCAGCACCGGCGCCCACTGCACGTGGTTGTTCAGCGAAAAGCCCTGCAAGATCGGCTGCGAGACCGTGAACGACAGGGTCGAGCGGAAGAACAGCGGCGCCACCGCGCTGCCCAGCGTGCTGTCGGTGCGCCCGTTGGCAAAGTCGAGCGTCAGCCGGGTCGCGGTGGGCAGCTGCTCGCTGAGCCGCAGGCTCCAGGCATCGGCGGTGCTCGGGAAGACCTGGCCGGGCCGCCCGTCGAGCGAGGTGGTCGGCGGGGTCTTGGACTTGGCGCGGCTGAACCCGAGCTGCAGGGTCGGCTCGAAGCTGGACAGGGCGAGCGACTGCAGGAAGTCGCGCTGGCGCACCGCCTCGCGCTGGATGGCGATGTCGAGGTTGTTGCGCAGCGCGGTCTCGATGGCCTCACTGAGCGTGAGCTGCCGCGGCGGGTGCTTGCTGAACTGCGCCGGGATGGTGGGCGGCTGGCGCAGGTACTCGGGCGGGACGTATTCCTTGGGAGGCGCGGCGCGCGGCTCGGCGGACTGCGCGCGCGCCGCGCCGTCCGGCAGCGCCGCGCCGCCCGGCCTTGGCACCCAGACCACGGACCCGAGAAGCAGAGCGAGGATCGGACCGCGAGACAGACCTTCACGCATCGAAAGAGATCCTCTTAATTGTGCGAGAGCGCCTCGATGGGATCGAGCCGGCTCGCCCGGATCGCCGGGTACAGGCCGGAGAACAGACCCACCGCGCCGGACACGCCGGTCGACAAGACAATCGCCAAGGGAGTGATTACGGTCGGCCAGCCGGCATAGGCGGCGACGATCGCCGAGATGATGAAGCCGAGCAGCACACCGAGCGCGCCGCCGAGGCCGGCGACCAGGAACGACTCGACCAGGAACTGGAAGCGGATGTCGCGGCGCAAAGCTCCCACCGCGCGGCGGACGCCGATCTCGCGCGTCTGCTCGAACACCGAGGCGAGCATGATGTTCATGATCCCGATCCCGCCGACCAAGAGCGAGATCCCGGCGATGCAGCCCATGACGATGCTGAAGATGCGCTGGGTCTCCTGCTTCTGGGCGAGCAGCGCCTGCGGCACCTGGATCTGGTAGTCATCGACGCCGCCGTGCAGCTGGGTGAGCAGCGCGGCGATCACCGCCGCCGACTCGTGCGGGGGCACCTGGCCGTCGAGCTTGACGACGATCTCGACGAGCGGCGGCTCCAGCGGGTCGCGCTCGAACTTCGCCAGCAGGGTCGCCATCGGCAGGTAGATGTCGCCGTCGCCCTCTCCGGCCCCGGCCAGCCCGCCGCCCGCGGCGCCGGCGACCAGGCTGTCGGCGGCGAGCACCCCGACGACCTTCAGCCAGACATCGTTGACCTTGACGAACCGCCCCACCGCCTCGCCACCGACGAACAGATCGCGGCGCACCCCGGCCCCGAGCACGCACACCTGGGCGTGGCTGCGCTCGTCCCACTCGTCGAAGAAGCGCCCTTCTTGCAGGGTGAGGCGGGTCGCCTCGGTGTGGCGGTAGGAGACGCCCCAGATCTTGGCCTGCGCCTTGTAGCCGTCGCCGATGATCTTGTAGGTGTCGACCGTCGCCTTGGGCGCCACCAGCGCCACGTGGGGGATCGCTTCCTTGATCGCGGCGACATCGCGGTCCGACAGGCCCATCGACTTTTTGCGCGCCTCGTTGCGCTCGGACAGCGGGACTTCTTTGGCGCGGATAAGGACGTTGTGCACGCCGAGCCGCTCGATGGTCGCGATCGCCCGCCGCTCGGCGCCGGTGCCGATCGCCAGCATCGCGATGACCGCCGCCACCCCGAACATCATGCCCAGCGTGGACAGCCCGGTGCGCAGGCGGCGGGACGACAGGTTCTCCAGGGCGAACAGCAGGGCGTCGGAGGCTCTCATCAGCGGCCTTTCAGTTTGCCCGGTCGGGCTTCTGGGCGGAGCTTGAAAGGAGCTCGCCCGCCGCCTTGCCGGGATCGCGCAGGGCGACGAGCTCGCCGGCGCGCAGACCCGACTCGATGGTCACAAGCCCCGCGGTCGAGGGCCCGAGCGTCACCGGCACCGCCGCAAAGGCGCCGCGGGCGTCGCGCCGGTAGACCACCCAGCGGCCATCGCGCTCGACGAGCGCCGGGCGCGGCAGGACCAGCGCCTGCTGCTCGTGCAGGAACAGCCGCGCCCGCGCTCGCTCGCCGGGCTTGCAGATCTCGGGGTCGGTGTGCTCAAGGCTCAGGATGACGCCGAAGTACTGGGTCGGCGATTTCTCCTGGCGCTGCTTGGTCACGGTCTCGACCTGCTTGACCGTGGCGGCCAGCGGGCGACCCGGCTGCGCCTCGATCGTCACCTCGGCCTTGCGACCCTTGGCCAGTCCCGCGGCCTCGGCTTCGAGCACGAAGACCTCGACCTCCATGTTGTCCACCGGCGAGACATCGGCCACGCTCATCGTGCGGTACACGACATCGCCGACCCGCCAGGTGTCGCCCCAGCCGCGGCGGCGGATGGTCAGCACGCCGTCATGCGGAGCGGTGAGCACCAGCGCGTTCAGGCCCTTCTGGGCGCGGCGGATGGACTCGGCGGCCTTCTGCACCTCGACCTCGGTGAGGCCCAGCTTGTTGCGGCTCAGGCGCTCGCCGACCGGCGCGATCTTCTGCGCGTGCGCGAGCTTGGCGGTCTGCCACTTCTCATCGAGCTCGTCTTCGATGATCTGATCGCGCGAGAAGATCAGCGGGTCGCGGTGCACGAAGGTCCGCGACAGCTCGAGCTCGCGCTGGGCGGTTACGATGTCGCGCTGCCGCTGCTGGCTGTCGGCGCGCTGGGCCACCGCTTCCTTCTCCCGGTTGGCGGTGGAGACGGCGCGCGACGACTCGGCGTCCTGCAGCCGCGCGGTGGGCTCCAGGTCGTCGAAGCGGACCACCGGCTCGCCCTTTTTCACCACGGCGCCGTTCTGCTGCAGCCAGATGATGCGCAGGCTGCCGGGCACGTCCGAGGGCACGGTCACCGGCACCGACAGCACCGGCCGCAGGTAGCCGTCGGCCTCGACGATGCGCGAGAACAGCTGCTGCTTGACTGCGATGACCGGCACCGCGGCCGCGCGCTCCTGCGAGCTGCACCCGAGTAGCGCGGTCAGCGCGACCAGCGCGACCAGCGCGGTCAGGCCGGCCCGATTGCCGCCCGTCCTCACGGGCCCCCCAGGCTCACGCCGCTGCTCTTGCTGGCGGCGCCGGTGCTCTGCAGCAGCACCCGCTCGCCGGCGGCCAGGCCCGCTCTGAGCTCGACCATCTCGCGGCTGCGGCGGCCCAAGGTGATTGGGGTAGGGCGCAGGGCGCCGCTGCGCTCGACCCGGGTCACCTGCGGCCCGCTCGCCGTGCTGACGATCGCGGCCAGCGGCAGCTGCAGCACCCCGGGGACGCGCGCGACCTCGATGCGGCCGCGGAAGCGCATGCCCGGCCGCATGAGCAGCGGATCGGCCTGGGCCAGCTTGATCTCGATGAGGACCACCTTGACCCGCGACTCTGCCGACTCGGTCTGCACGAGCGGCGCGACGCGCGCGACCTCGCCGGCGTACTCCTTGTCGGGGTGGGCCTCCAGGCGCAGCCCGACGCGCTGACCGGTGGCGACGTTGCTCGAGTCGACCTCGTCGACCTGCCCCTGGGCCAGCAGGTTCGACAGGGCGGTGATCTGCAGGACCGTATCAAACCGCGAGGCCCGGTCGCCCACCTTCTTTTTTTCCCCCTGCGAGCTCGCTTTATAGACCACCGTGCCGGCGCGGCGAGCCTTGACCGACATCGCCAAAAGCTCGTTCTTGATGTCGGCGACCGCGGTGCGGGCGCGCTGCAGGCGGCCCTCCAGGATCGCCTGATCCGAGCGCTCCTGCTGCCGCTTGGCGAGCTCGCGCTCGCGCCGGAACGCCACCTCGCGCTGCGCCAGCTTCAGCTCGACCGCCGAGACCTGGAGCGCCAGCTGGGCGGTCAGATCCGGCGGCAGGTCGGCCTTGAGCTCGGCCTTGCGGCGCTTGGACTCGGCATCTTCGAGGGCCAGGTGGTCGTCGAGCCCGGTCAGGGTGTGGTCGGCGCGCAGCTTGCCGAGCTCCTCGGTGAGGCTCTGGGCCTCGCTCTGGCGGTCGGTGAGCATCTTTTCGAGCTCGGACTCATCAAAGGCGACGACCTCGGTGCCGGGCTTGACCTCGGTGCCTTCGGGGACAAGGCGTATGATCTTGAACTGCCACAGGTCGGTGACCACCGCCGGGGGCCCGACCTGCTCGGACTGCAGCGCCTTGAGCGCGCCGGTGACCTCGACATCGAGGATCAGGTCCTGCGCCAGCGCCGGCACCGTCTGCGCCGGTCCGCCCGCGCCGCGCCCGCAGCCGCCGAGCGCCAGCGCCGCCACCGCCACCTGAAGCACCGCCGCCAGCCTCACAACGAGCCTCGGTCCGTCGGCAGCGGCGCCGCCAGCCGCGTCCCTTGGCTGAGCCCGGCGCGCACCGCGCAG
>DAOMZC010000215.1:0-8537 GCA_035437965.1 Pseudomonadota bacterium | reverse complement strand
TACTGGGCGCGGTGGGCCACGCGCTGCGCACGCCGCTGACGGTGATCAAGATGCACGCCGCGACGCTTTTGCAGCAGGGTGTGGAATGGTCGCCGGCCGAGCAGCGCCAGTTTGTGCGCGAGGTCAACGACGAGGCCGACCGGCTGGCGCAACTGGTCAGCACGCTGCTCGACCTGTCTCGCATCGAGGCGGGCTTGCAGCAACTGGATCGCGCGCCCTGCCGCATTGATCGGCTGGTGGCACACACGCTGCGCCGCCTGCACGAGCTGCGGCAGGTGGTAGCGCCCGCCGGTCGGCGCCACCGCGATCTTGGCCCACTCGCCCAGGTCGTCCATCGGCGGCGGGCGGCGGACGCGCACGTCGATGCCCTCCTGCTGGCGCAGGTAGCGGGCGACCGCGGCGCACAGCTCGCCGTCGGTCATGGCGACGAAGTTCTCGTCGACGACGTTCATCGTGTCGAGCAGGCGCTCGGTCAGCTTGAGGCGCTGCGGCGGACCGTCACCGGGGCGCAGGTGGCGGAAGATCGTCCCGTCGAAGGCGACCAGGCCCACCCGATCGCCGCTGTCGAGCACCGAGCGGGCATAGCTTAAGCACAGCTCGAGCGCGTGATCGAGCTTCCACTGCCCCGGCTGCCCCTCGCGCATGGTGACGCCGATGTCGAGGAGGATGTAGTGGGTGAGCAGCGTCTCGCGCTCGAGCTCGCGCACCAGCGGGCGGCCAAACGGGGCGCGCGCGCTCGCCTTCCAGGCGATGAGCTTGAACGGATCGCCGGGCACGTACTCGCGCAGCTCGCGCAGCTCACCGCCGAGGCCGCGCTGGCGCAGGGTGTGGGCGCCGAGGCGCTGATCGGGAGCCCCGGCGGCCAGCCGCGCCACCGGCAGCGCCACCCGCGGCTGCGAGCGCGGCAGCACCTTGAGCCGCAGCGCCGAGGGGAAGTACGCCTCTACGGTGTACAGCCCGAGCCGATCGCACAGCCGCACCGCCGCCCCGTGCACGAACCACTGACCGGCCTGCGCGACCCGCATCTCGAGCGTGCCCTTGGCCTCGCTGGCGGGGCGCAGGGGCAGCGGCGGCAGGAGGCTGCGCACCTCCAGGCAGCGCGAGCCGAACACGCGCAGCTCGGCCAGGCCCAGGTGCACCGGGCTGACGTTGCGCAGCGTGACCTGCACGGTGAACGGCCGCTGCGCCACCAGCCCCTCACTGCTCGCCGAGCGCGGCAGCCACCACACGAGCTCCAGGTGGCGCCGCCACAGAAGCGCCGCGCTCGCCGCAAACTCCAGGTAGCTGCCGAGCAGCAGCGTCGTCGTAGCCAGCCCCGCGGCGGCCAGCGGCCAGCTGCCGCAGCCGACCCCGACGATCAAAAGGACCAGACACAGCGCGAGCAAGTAGCAGCCGCGCACGGTCAGCGTCGGTTGTTTGCCGCGCCCGGTCGCCAAGTGCTAGCGCCCCTTGTCCGACTTGGCCGGCTCGCGCGCCCGCGCCCGCTCGCTCGGGCGGACGGCGACCTGGGCGAGCGCCTCGGTGATGACGCTGGCGGCGCCCACGCCTTCCATCTCCGCCTCGGCGATGAGCATCAGGCGGTGGGCGATGACGTGCGGGGCGAGCGCCTTGATGTCGTCGGGCAGCACGAAATCGCGCCCCTGCAGCAGCGCCCGCGCCCGCGCCGCGTGCAGCAGCGCCAGCGCGGCGCGCGGCGAGGCCCCCAGCGCAACCCGCCGGTGCCGCCGGGTGAAGTGGACGAGCTCCACCACGTAATCGAAGATCTCCTCGTCGACGTGCACGCGCGCCGCCATGCCGCACAGCTCGAGGATCGCCTGCGCCGACAGCACCGGCTTCAGCTGCGGCCGCGGCTGCGAGTAGGCGCGCAGCATCTCCTTCTCGGCCGCGAGCTCGGGATACGACACGTGCAGCTTCATGAGGAAGCGGTCGAGCTGCGCCTCGGGCAGCGGGTAGGTGCCCTCGTGCTCGATCGGGTTCTGGGTCGCCAGGACCATGAACGGCTGCGGCAGCGCCCGCGTCTCCCCCTCGAGCGTGACCTGGCCCTCCTGCATCGCCTCGAGCAGCGCCGACTGCGACTTGGGCGGGGCGCGGTTTATCTCATCGCCGAGGATGATCTGGGCAAAGATCGGCCCCTGGCGCAGGACGAAGTTCCCCGCCGCCTGATCGAGGATGTAGGTGCCGGTGATGTCCGACGGCAAGAGGTCGGGGGTGAACTGGATGCGGCGGAACTCGCAGCCGATCACCAGCGCGAACGACTTGGCGAGCGTGGTCTTGGCGACCCCGGGCACCCCCTCAAGGAGCACGTGGCTGCGGCTGAGCAGGCCGATGAGCAGCCCCTGCACCAGGCCCGGGTTACCGATAAATACCTTGCTGACCTCCTCGACCACCGCCTGGCCGAGGTGCTGCGCCTGCATCAGGCTTTGCGGGTTTAACAGGTTCGCATCCATCACGGAGCCTTCTTATCAAGTTCAGCGAACAGGGAAGTGGCAAGGTCGTAGAAGCGCTGCAGCCGCTTGCCCGAGACGCGCGCGGGGACCTCGCGCGGGCTCGGGCGCGGCCGGGCCGACTGGAGCACCCGGAACTCGCGCCACAGCGACCGCGCCAGCCGGGCGGCGACGGGGCCGAACTGCGCGGCGACGACGCCGTGCACGCTCTCCTCGCTGAGCTCCTCGGGGCGGGCCGGCTCGCCGTGCGCGTTGCGCGCGGTGGCGAGCGCCGGGCCCAGGCGCGCCAGCACCTCCTCGCGGATGAGGGTGGCCGGGTAGACGTAGCCCCAGCTCACCGCCTGCCCCGGGTCGCCGGCGTAGCGCCGGATGCTGGCGAGCAGCCCGTTGTCCGGCGGCCGCGGCGGCTGGGCGAAGCTGCTGTCCTGCGGCGGCGTGGGCATCGGCAGGTAGCGCACGAGCAGCAGCAGCGCCGCCACGCTGAACACCAGCCCGACGACCACCACCACGTCCATCTCGCCGAGCGCGCTCTTGCGCTTGAGGGTCTGCTGGATATGCAGGTTGGCGCCGGCGAGGCTGCGGTTCCACTGATCGGGCAGATCGGAGACGCCGTCGGTGCTGGGGGCGCCGGTGAGCGCCGCCGGGGTGGTGCCGCGCTGCAGGAAAGTCCCGTAAAGCAGCACGAAGTGGTCGCGCTGCTGGCGACAGATATCGAGCACCAGGCGGGCCGCGAAGTCGCGGTTGCCGGGCAGCTGCAACATATTATTGATGAACAGGCTGGGGTCGGCGATCGCCACCATCCGGCCGCGCTGCACGGTCGCCTCGATCACCAGGCCGGCGCCGGCGGCAAAGACGTAGGTCGCCGGCAGCGCGCTGGTGAAGAACGCCGAGTGGTTGGCGACGAGCTCGGCGGCGGCGCGCCCGATCGCGGTACCCCGGGCCGGGACCGCGATCGGCAGGTCCTGACCGTCGCGGTAGCGCGCCGTCCCCGGGGGCAGGCTCCCGGTGCGCCGGCTGATCCCCAGCCGCCCGAGCACCCCCGTCGACAGACCGTAGTCATCGGCGAGCACCACCCGGCCGCCCGCCGCCAGGAACGCCAGCAGGTTGCCTTCGTCGATCGCGGTCTCGGGGTGGAGGAACAGGAGCACATCCTGGCCGTCGAGCGCGCTGTAGTCGAGCGTCCGCCGGACCTCGATCGGACAGCCGAGATCCCCGGCGAGGGTGGCGAAGTCCGACAGGCCGTTCCAGCCTTTGTGGCTGAGGTGAAAGTCGCGCCCGACCGACACCGCATCGTCGAGCGCCGCCAGCGGCCCCGGCGCCGCGCCGAGGACCGCCGCGAGCGCCAACAGCGGCGCGAGCGGCGCGCTCACGAGCACCGCACCCCGCTTGCCGACGGCTGGACGGCGCCGCCGGTCACGGCTCGCGCTCGGCCAAGGCGAGCCGCGCCAGCTCACTGCCGACCCACAGCGTCGAGACGCCGATGAGCAGCAGCATCGCCGCGGCGACATAGTCGCGTCGCGAAAGGTGCGCCACGCACTGCCAGAAAAAGAGCAGGCTGCTGCCGAAAAGAAGCACGGTCAGGACTTGGAAATAGGGCAGCTTGCGCATGGCCTTCGCTCGTTACACTCGGGACCGAGCCTGTCGATTCTCGCCGGAAACGGTCACAAACTCCACCAGATCAGGAGGCCCATGCTGGCAAGCGCCACCAAAATCGCCAGGTACAGGTTCAGCCGCGGTCGGCCGCGCCGCGAGGCGGCTCGCAGGGTAGCAAGCCGGCTGCGCAGCCCGCGATCGTGGTCGAGGTGGGCGTCCATCGGGACCATGAAAAAGAAGTGGAACAGCACGCTCCACAGCATCGTCGCCCCGGCGGTCAGCGTCGCCTGCATCGCCGCCGCGCGGCCCGGCGAGCCGAGCGCCGCGCGCAGCTCGCGCACGTTGTCCGGGTGCCAGTTTATCGCGTACAAAAAGAGCGCCGGGACCGCCACGCACATAAAAAGCAGTAGCCTGTAAAGAGTGAGCCGCCGGCGCAGGCGCGGTGAGGTCGCCGCCGGCACGCGGGCCACCGAGTGCCACCCGGCCAGCGGCTCGGCGGCCGGCCCCGGCCCCGAAGAAAACGCGGCCGTTCCGCCGTCGGAAGTTTGCGCCTGGTCCGGCTCCTGGTCCTGGTCGCGAGACGGCGGCTCGCTGAACGCGCTCCGCGAGCCACGCGCCAGGTCGGCGCAGACCACCGCCAGGTAGCCGACGAGCACCAGGAGCTGCATCGTCACGGCGACCGGCGGGTGCAGCTTGGCCGCCGCCAGCGCCCCCTCTGCCGTCGGCAGGAGCACGAGCAGCGGCACCCCGACGATGAGGACGATCTGCGCCGCCCGGTGCCGCCGCAGCCCAAGCCCCCCGACGAGCGCCAGCGGCGCCAGCGGCGTGACCGCCCACACCACCCCCGAGGCCGCGGCGCGCCCGAGGAGCAGCGGCACGAGCAGCGCGATGAGCCACAGATTTACGCCGAGCAGCGTCGGCCAGAGCGGAAAAATCGGCTGCGCCCGCGGCATCTGCGGCATAAGCGGATGATATCAGGGTAGAGGTGACAGCGCCCGGCTTCCGGGCTAGATTGCAAGATCATGTCGACTCTACTTGAAGGTCTGTTCGCGCCGCGACGGTCTATGTTCCGGGCCACCGGGTTCCGGGCCACCGGGCTCCTTTCCACTGCGCTCCGGGCCACCGCGCTCCTGGGCGTGCGAGCGGTGAGCCCCGGCGAGCCGGCCGCGCAGGCGCAGCCCGCCGCCGCAAAGAAAGCTCCCGCCAAGCCCAAGCCGAAGGCCACCGAGTGGCACGGCGAGGCCGCCCCGCGCGAGGTGGTGCCCGGCGAGAAGGTCCTGGTGGCGCTGATCGAGCTCGGGACGACCCGGATGTCGGCCGGCCGCTACGACGAGGCGCTCAAGGCGTTCACCGATGCGGTGCTGCGCGCCCCGCTGGAGCCCAAGCCCCTGTACCTGCGCGGCGCCTGCTACCAGAAGATGAACCGGCTGCGCGAGGCCGAGGCCGACTTCCGCGCCGCGCTCAAGCTGGACCCGACCGGGGCCGACGATCAGAGCGTGAAGGTCCGCGCCGAGCTCGGGGCCGTGCTCACCGACAGCGGCCGTGCGGCCGAGGCGATCGAGGTCTTGGAGCTGGCGGTCAAGGCCAAGCCGGATCTGTTCGAGTCGCAGTACAACCTGGGCGTCGCCCACGAGGCGCTCAAGCACTGGCCCGAGGCGATCGCCGCCTATACCCGGGCCACCAAGCTCAAGCCGACGAGCGAGAGCCCGCGCGCCAACCAGGCCGATGCGCAGCTCAACCTGGCGGTGGCGCTGCGGCGCTCGGGGCGCGTCCAGGACGCCCTGGGGCCGGCGCGCGAGGCGGTGCAGCTGGCCTCGGATCGGCCGCACCCCCACCTCAGCCTCGGGCTCCTGCTCTCGGATGCCAAGCGCTACGACGAGGCGGTGGCCGAGCTGACGGCGGCGACGCAGCTGGCCGACCTGCAGTTCAAGTCGGGGGCGACGCCCGAAGAGCGCGAGGACGGCAAGCAGATGCTCCACAAGGCGTGGTGGCGGCTCGGCATCGTGCACATCCGCCTGGAGCAGGCGGCGCCCGCGGTGACCGCGCTGGAGAAGGCCAAGGCGATCGAGGCCACGCCCGAGGTGCTCACCGATCTGGGGCTGGCCCGGCGCAAGGCCAACGACATCGCCCGGGCGGAGAGCGAGTTCCGCGCCGCCCTCAAGGTAAACCCCAAGGTGCAGGCGGCGCGGCTGCACCTGGTGTCGACCCTGACCGCCACCGGGCGCTGCGACGAGGGGCTCAAAGAGCTGGCGCTGCTCGCGCCCGACCCGCAGTACACCGAGACGGTGAACCGCATCAAGGCGCGCTGCGACTACGAGCGCGAGATCCAGCGCCGCGGCGGCGCCAAGCCCAAGTGACCGGGCGCCGGCCCGCCCTGCCCCGCGCGGCTTAGCGACCGCGCGCGGCGCCGGGCAAGAGCCCCTCGACTGTCGGCTTGTAGCCCATCACAGCGCAGCGCTGCATGTAAAGCTGCATCCCGCGCACGCCGCCGAGCTCGTGCCCGTCCCCGGCCCGTCCCGGTCCGCCGTGGTTGAGCGCCGCGAACACAGTGCCCGGACCCGGCGACTGCCCGCCGAGCTTCGCGCCGCCGACAAAGAGGCGGCCGTGGTAAGGGCCAAGGCCCAGTACCACCTCGGGTACGAAGCCGCGGTCGTCGCTGTAGATCGACGTGACGAGGCAGCCGCCGCCCCGCCGGACCAAAGAGATCGCTTCACTGGCCTGCCGGTACGGGATGAGGGTGGCGACCGGGCCGAAGACCTCATGCTCATCGACCGCGCGGCCGGCCTGGGGGTCGCGACAGACAAGGAGGGTCGGCCGCACGAAGTAGCCACGGCCCGCCGGCGCGGCGATCCCGGCGAGCGGCTCGGCGCCGCCGACCGCGACGGACATTCCCGGGCCGCGGGCGAGCGTGGCGATGCCGCTGCGCACCGACTCCAGCTGGGCCCGCGTCGCCACCGGGCCCATGGTCACCCGCTCGTCCTGCGGGTTGCCCACCCGCACCGCCGCCAGGCGATCGGTGAGCTCGGCCAGCACTACGTCCAGCCGCTCGGCCGGGACATAGATGCGGCGGATTGCGGTGCACTTCTGCCCGGCCTTCTGGGTCAGGTCGCGCAGCACATCGGCAAGGAACAGATCATAGACCTCGGAGCCTTCTTCACCGTCGGGGCCGAGGATCGCGGCGTTGAGGCTGTCGGCCTCGACGTTGAGCCGCACGCCGGCCTCGACCACCGCGCGATGGCGGCGCAGGAGCTGCGCGGTGTCGCTCGAGCCGGTGAAGGCCAGCACGTCCTGCTCCCCAAGCAGGTCCAAGAGATTGCCCAGGGATCCGGGCAGGAAAGTGAGCGCGCCGGCCGGCAGGATCTGCGCCTGCGCCCACAGCTCGACGATCCGGTAGGCGAGGAGCGCCGAGCTCGTCGCCGGCTTGGAGATCACCGGCAGCCCGCACAGCCAGGCCACCGCCGCTTTCTCACACAGGCCCCAGGCCGGGAAGTTGAACGCATTTATGTGCACCGCCACGCCGCAGCGCGCGAGCCACAGGTGCTCGCCCCACAGCTTGGCCGAGCGCATCGGCTGCTCGCCCTCGCCATCGCGCAGGTGGTTGGTCTCGCCGAGCCGCTGCCCGAGCTCGCCATAGGCGGTCAGGGTGGCGATCGCGCCATCGATGTCGAACTTGGCGTCGCCGCGGGTGTTGCCGCCGTTTTGCACCGCCAGTCCGATCAGCTCATCGCGGTGGGCGTGGAGCGTCTTTCCTGCCGCCAGCAGCAGGCTCCCGCGCGAGGCGAAGTTCATCGCCCGCAGGGCGGCGGCGCCGGTCGAGCGCGCATGCTGCAAGGCGCGCGCGAAGTCCACCCCGTGCGTGCTGGTCTGGGCCAGCGGCTCCTCGGTGGCAGGGTTTACGAGCACGGCCTGGGCACCGTCCCCAGCAATAAACTCTTCAGCTACATAGCTGCGCAGCGTGATCATCTTGAAAGCGTCCTCCAAATCCCCCGTCTGCTGACTGGCAGACTATACAGAGTGTGGTTAAGATTCAGCTAGTAGCGGAGCGACCCGTAGTAGCGGAGCGACCCGTAGTAGCGGAGCGACCCGTAGTAGCGGAGCGACCCGATGGGCGGGCAGCAGCCGGATAGCTGCCCAGAACCTCAACGATGACGTTAACGATGACGTTGATCGCGCCCCTTGTTTCAGCTGTTGGCCTCGGGCCGCGCGTAAAAAAGCGAGATCGTTGAAAAAAACTTGTTGACCCTCCGGAGGAAATCCGTAGAGTGCATTCCCTGTCGCGCAGCAAAAAGGTTTCAAGCGGCGCGGCGGCCGCGAAAGCGGGCCGGAAGTAGATAGAAAAAAGTTGAAAAAAAGCTGTTGACAAGTCGAAGCAAATAACTAGAATCGCTCACCCGATAGCAAGTTGATGCCGACTCCGAAACAGAGTTGATTCAACTCCAAGTTTGGTTGGTCCTTGAAAACTGAATAGCGAGAGTGGGAAGAGGAAAATCTCACAAAAAG
>DAOMZC010000214.1:0-8544 GCA_035437965.1 Pseudomonadota bacterium | reverse complement strand
CGCAGCTTCGCCTGTCCGGACGCGGTCATCGGCACGAGCGGCAGCCGCAGGACGTTGTCGAGCTGCCCGAGCAGCTGCAGCGCCGCCTTGGCCGGGATCGGATTCGGCTCGCAGAACAGGAGGTCGGCCAGGGGAACGAACCGCTCGTGCGTCTTGCGCGCCCGGTGGTGATCGCCGGCGGCGAACGCCTCCCACGCGGCGACGGTGAGGGCGGGGGCGACGTTGCTGACCACCGACACGCAGCCGCGCGCCCCGACGCAGTAAAGCGGGTAGTTGAGCGCGTCCTCGCCCGAGAAGATCGCCAGCCGCTCGCCGAGCAGGCGCACCAGCTGCTGGGTGCGCAGGACCGAGCCGCTCGCCTCCTTGAGGGCGACGATCTGCGGCAGCTCGCACAGGCGCGCCACCGTCTCCGGAAGGAGGTCGCAGCCGGTACGCGCCGGGACGTTGTAGAGCATGATCGGGTGCCCGAGCCGGCTCAGGGCGGCGAAGTGCTGTACCAGCCCCTCCTGGCTCGGTCGGTTGTAATAAGGGGTGACGGCGAGCAGTCCGTCGGCGCCCTGGGCGATTGCCGCCCGCGCGAGCTCCAGCGAGTGCGCCGTGCTCGGCGAGCTGACGCTGGCCAGCACCGGCACCCGCTTGCCCGCTGCCTCGACCACGACGCGGATGACCCGCGCCTGCTCGGCCGGGGTCATGGTCGCCGCCTCCCCGGTGGTGCCGCAGGCGACGAGGCCGGCGATGCCGCCGCGCAGCTGCGCCTCGCACAGCGCGCCCAGGGCCGCCTCGTCGATCTCGCCGCCGCCCCGCATCGGGGTGCAAAGAGCCGTGTAGACGCCGGCAAACGGCGCGTGAGTCATCGCTCCCTCCGAGTCCGTCTGAGTGCCGCGGTGCGCGCTACTTCTTCTTGTTCCGCTTGCGCGCCTCTTTGGCGAGCTTGCGCTTGGCCTTCTCGCGCCGCTTGTCGACGTTGGCGCGCGGCGCCGAGTGGCGCATCTCGGCCTGCTGCATGCCGGCGGCGTTCATGATCGCCCCCAGGTCCATGCCGGCGAACTGCTTGATCTTCGAGATGGTGCGCAGCCCCGGAATCTTGCCCAGGAGCCCCGCCTGCGCGCCCATCGTCAGCATCATCTGCCGCATGAGCGCGAACTTGTGCAGGAGCTCCATCACCTCCGCCTCTTTGCGGCCCGAGCCGCGGGCGACGCGGCGGATGCGCGGCTCGCAGTAGTGGGCGACGCGGCGACGGCCCTTGACCTGGCCGCCGGAGATGACCTGCTCCCACGAGGTCTCGATGAAGCGCTCGGGGTAGCGCCGCTCGTGCAGGGTCATCGAGCTGATCATCGCCTTGATCTTTATAAGCTCGCTGTCGTCGATGTTGGCGCCCTCGGGCAGCTGCATGCCGAAAAGCGGCATCTTCTGCAGGATGTCCTTGAGCGACCCCATCTGCTGGATGACGCTGATCTGCTCGAGGAAGTCCTGCATGTCGAACTTGCCCTTGAGCATCCGCATCGCGTCCTGCTCGGCCTTCTGGGTGTCGACGACCTGCTCGAAGTCCTTCATCAGGCCGACGATGTCGCCCATGCCCAGGATGCGGCTGGACAGGCCCTCGGGGCGGAACTCCTCCAGCTTGTCCATGCCCTCGCCGACGCCGAGGAAGCGGATCGGCTGGCTGGTCACCTCTTTGATCGTCAGCGCCGCGCCGCCGCGGGCATCGCCGTCGAGCTTGGTGAGGATGAAGCCGCTGGTGCTGATGCGGTCGTGGAAGGTCTTGGCGGTGTTCACCGCGTCCTGGCCGATCATCGCGTCGACGACCAGGAACACCTCGTGGGGCTTGACCCGGCTCTTGATCTCCTCGAGCTCTTTCATCAGCGGCTCGTCGATCGCCAGGCGGCCGGCGGTGTCGAGCAGCACGACGTCGTAGCCCTTGCTGTAGGCGAACTTGTACGCCTCTTCGCAGATGTCGGGGGGCTTCTTGTCGGGCGCCGCGAACACGGTGATGCCGAGCTGCTGCCCGAGCACCTGCAGCTGCTGCACGGCGGCCGGGCGGTACACGTCGGCGGCGACGAGCAGCGGCTTGCGCTTGTGGATCTTCTGCAGCCAGCGCGCGAGCTTGCCGGTGGTGGTGGTCTTGCCCGAGCCCTGCAGACCTACCATCATGAAGACCGTCGGGCCCTTCTTGGCCCAGTTGATCTCGGTGGGGCCCCCGTCGGGGTTGCCCATGAGGGCGGTCAGCTCTTCCTGGCAGATGCGGATGAAGTGGTACTCGGGCGAGACCTCCATCTGCTTCAGGGTGCGCTCGCCGAGCTTGCCCTCGGCCGGCACCTGCGCCTTGGCGCGCAGCGCGACAACCTGGCCCAGGGCCTTGTCCTTGACGCGCTGCATGAACGAGCGCACCACCGGCAGCGCCACATCGGCTTCAAGGAGCGACATGCGCACGTCGCGCAGCGCCGCCTCGATGTTGTCTTCGGAAAGTTCAGCGACGCCGGTGAGGCGCTCGCGGGCGGCCCGAAAGCCTTTGCTCAGGGTCTCTAACATGTGGGTTCCTACTTATCACGCCCCCGCCCGCCGCGCCAGAAGCCCGTAAAAGCTACGGCTCGCGCAGGCGGGTCCAGAGCCAGCTCCATACGTCGGCCCCCGAAGCGATGAGCACAGAGAGCCCGAGCCCCAAAAGCGCCAGCAGCGCCAGCGTAAGGGCGCCGACCGGCCGGTGCAAAAGCTCGTGCAGGCGCTGGCCCACGCCCGCCTGGATCGGCAGCTTGCGCGTCGCCGGGGCCGCCGAGACCGGCGGCAGCGTCGTGGCCAGCTGGGAGAGGGTCAGCGGCCGGGCGTGCTCGGCCAGCCCCGCGGGTTCGACCAGGTGCGGCAGCTCCGCCACGCTCAGCGGAACTGTCGGATCGACAAGCCGCGCCGGCGAGGTAATCGCATCGAAATCGACCGCCGGCAGCGAGCTCGGCGCCCGCGCGTGAGCCGGGGTCCGCGTCAGGGTCTGATCGAGGCTCTGCTCCGGCGCCTTCGCCCCCGGCTCGTGACCCGGCGGCTCGCCCGCCTCGACCTCGGGCGCCGCCGGCACCGGGGGCGCCGCCGGCTGGACCTCCGCGCCCGCCGCCGGCTGCCGCGGCGCCCCGGCAGGCTCCTTCAGCTCGGCGAGCACCGCCGACGGCAGCGGCACCGTGTCGTCCGTCAACAGCACCGGCGGCGGCTGCAGCTCTTTATCGGGCACCGTCGGCCACGGCACCGTGATCACGTGATCGCAGATCGGCTCGGCGGGCGGCTCGCGGTCGACCAGGCCGTGCGAGCCGCTGTCCGCCTCGCGCCCTTCGCCGTCCAGGTCATCGAAATCGGCGATCGACGGGATGATCGCCGTGCCGGTGCGCTCTTCCAGGCAGTGCCAGACGCTCGGGTCCGGGCCGCAGACCTCGCGCAGGTGCTCGGCCAGCCCCAGGCGGCACAGCCACAGACCGTGCTCCCGGGCCAGCTCGCGGAGCGCCGTGCCCAGCTCGCGGGCGCTCTGGTAGCCGTCCTCGCGGCGGCGGGCCAGGGCGCGGCGCAGCACGTCGTCGAAGGCCGGCGGCAGCTCCGGGCACAGCTGCGACGGCGGGACGATCGCCGCATCGTAGATCTCGGCCGCCGGCTGACCCGGCTGACCGATGAACAGCCGCTTGTCGGTGAGGACCTCGTAGAGCACCGCCGCCAGCGCGAACAGATCGGTGCGCGCGTCGACCGCCATCCCCGCCGCCTGCTCCGGCGACATGTAGCCGACCTTGCCGCGCAGCCGCACCCCCAGCGTCGCTTCCACCTCCGGCGCGCTCGCCTGGGCGATGCCGAAGTCCGACAGCTTCACCTCGCCTTCCGCCGACAAGAGGATGTTCGCCGGCGACACGTCGCGGTGGCTCAGCCCGAGCGGCCGCCCGTCCGGGGTGCAGCGGGTGTGTGCGTACTCCAGCGCCCCCAGGAGCTCCAGCGCCATGTACAGCGCCGCCGCCACCGAGAACCGCTGCCCGCGCCGCCGCGCCCGCCGCAGCAGCAGCCGCAGATCGCCGCCGCTCACGTACTCCATCACCAGGTAGTAGTCGCCGTCGATCCGGGTCAGGTCGAGCGTGCGCACGATGCTCGGGTGCTCCAGCGCCGCCGACAAGCTCGCCTCGCGCAGGAACAGCGCCACCAGCGGCGGCTGCCGCCCGAGCTCCGGCCGCAGCCGCTTGAGCACCACGGTCTTTACAAAGCCCCCCGGCGCCACCCGCTTGCCAAGATAGACCGACGCCATGCCGCCCTGGGTCAGCAGCTCGCCTAGTACGTACCCGCCTACCTCCTCACCCGCAGCACGAACCTGGAGGTCCGCCTGCAGGCCTAATAGGGGAGGCGCCACGTTCCTCACAGACCCGACGGAGGACACCGCGCGAGCGTATTTTAGCGCCCGAGCGAACGCAATCCTTTTGCAAGCTTGGCCGCCGAGCTTCCGCCCCGGTTCCGCACCAATTCCTCGGGCATAATGGAAAACGTGAGCCGCCGCGAACCTCCAACCGACGCGCCGCCGCCTCTGCCGCCCGCCGCGCCCACGCCTTCCTCTTTTGTGGCCGCTTCTGCGGCGCCGCTCCTTGCAAGCTCCGGCATCGCTCTTGGCCGACGCGCCGGGCGGGCCCAGGTCACCGCCCTCGTCCTGTCCCTGCGCCGGCGCGCCGAGGCCGACGCCCAGGAGCAGCTGCGCCGCCTCCGCCTGCAGCTCGAGCTCGCCCGCCGCAGCGAGGCCCAGGCCCAGCGTCAGCTCGAGCAGGCCAGGAAGCGGCTCCAGGACCTGTCCGCCGAGCACGCCCAGCTTGGTGTCGCCGCTGCCTCCGGGGACCGGCTGAACCCGAGCGTCGATTCCGGTCCCCCGCCTCCCGCGCAGCTCCTCGCCAGCCGGGCCGCGCGGCTCCTGCAGCAGCGCCAGCTCGTGCGCGACCGCCAGCGCGACCTCGACACCCAGGCCGCCCACCTACAGACGCTGCTGCGCCAGCAGGGCGAGCTTCACCAGGACCTGCGCCGCGCCCTCGCCCTGCGCGAAGCCGCCGAGCTCCACGAGTCCGAAGAGCTCCGCGAGCAGCGCCGCGCCCGCGCCCAGCGCCAGCGAACCCTGGAAGAGGAAGCCCGCGACCGCTTCCTCAGCGCCCAGCGCCAGACCAAGACTCACCCCCGCTGACCGATCCGCGAACCGACCGAAGCGCTACACGCGGCTCCAGCCCTTGACGATGTTTTCTTTGAAGAGCTCGTTCCACAGCGACTCGATCTGCTCGCGGCTGCTGGAGACCCGCACCTCGCGCTCAAGCGGCGTCTTGCGCCCCGCGCTGAAGTCGGTGAAGTGGAGAACGTAGGCCGGAAAGTCGCCCTCGCCCTCTTTGTTGGTCTTCCACATGAGCAGCTTGCGCACCATCGTCTGGCCGCGGCTTGCCTTGGTGTAGACCTCGCGGCGGAGCAGCTGGCTCGCCGGCAGCGTCAGCAGTCGCGCATCTTTGTCGAGGCCCTCGATCTCGACCAGGTCCGCCAGCTGCTGCGCCCGCACGTCGGTGACGCTCACCTGCTTGTCGTCCCGCCGACGCAGGAAGACCGGCGAGATCAAGGAGGCCAGCGGCAGCCGGCGCAGCGGCGTGTAGCGCTGCGCTTTTGCATCCCACTGCAGCACCATCTTGTCGATGCCGCCGCCGCGCCCCGTCTGCGCGATCAGATCCAGGCAGCTTACTTCGATCACCCACTCCGGGCGGACCATCTGGTAGGCCACGTGGTCCGGGCTCGACTCGGTGTAGTCGCTTGCCGTGACCAGGTCTTTGAGCTCGCCGAGGAAGCTCCGCCGCTCCTCGTCGGAGAACCCGCCGCCCACCCGCCCGAGCAGGTGCAGCCCCCCGTCCTTGCGCATCACCGCCACCAGCAGATCGTGCAGCAGCCCCTTGCGCTCGTCCGTGCTCTCGGTGAAGCCCACCACCGCGACATCCAGCGTGTGCCGCGGCTTGAGCTTGAAGCCGCCCGCGCTGTCGCTGCGCAGGACCAGTCCCTCGCCGCCCTGCTGCTCCACCCAGCTGCTGAAGTACTGCTCGATCTCTTCGACAGTCTTGACCTGCGCCGCCTCCACCGGGTGGACGCGCTGGCCGCCGCCGAGAAGTTTTTGCAGGCGGGCGTAGGTCTCGGTGTGGCGGCTCGGCGCCGGCTGGCCATCGAGCTCGATGAGGTCGAAGGCGGCGAAGCACAGGCTGTCGAGCTCGGGCTGTCCCCCCGGCTGGCGGGCGGCGTGACTCACGTCGTGCACCCGCGGCCGCGCCCCGCTCGGGTGGCGATAGTAGAGCTCCCCGGCGATGAGCGCGCTCTTGACCCCCGCGCGACCGAGCTGCTTCTGCGCCTCGGCGAGCAGCAAAAGCCCCAGGCGCACCGTACCGCCCGGGTTGACCAGGAGCGCCTCGCCGTCGGCAAAGACCAGCACCGCGAACTCCCCGTCGACCTTGCGCGACAGGTGGTACTCGCCCGCCGGCAGCCGCCCCAAAAGGTCCCGCTTGTCGAGCGGCACGAGCCGCGCGCCGACCAGGCGCCGGTACTCCTGCGTGCGCTGCCACAGCGTCGGGTCCTTGAGGTCCTTGGCCGCCCCCACGCCGTAGCGGCCGAGCTTGAACTCTACCCGGGCCGGGTCGATTAGCTGCGCCATGATTACGCCTTCTCCGCGGCTGCGGGGGCCCGCAGCTCAAGGTTGGACAGGTGGAGGATGAGGCAGTAGGACTCACCCTGGGTGCGCCCCTCGAGGAAGCCGCGGTAGGGGGTGCCGCCGCGGTGGAAGACCAGCGGGAGGTTGCTCTTGGGGCCGGCGCCGACGAGGAGCAGGCTCTCTTTGAGCTCCAGCTCGCGCGCCATCTCGTAGAGGAAGTCGTAGGTCAGGCCGTTTATGTGGACGACCTGCAGCTTGGCGGCGAAGACGAACTTGTTCCACACCTCGGACTTCTTCATCAGCTTGCCCGACCAGCGCAGCGGGGTCTCGCCGGCGACGTTGGGCTGGGTGGGCTTGTGCGGCCGCCGGTCCTTGACGCTGCCGTCGGGGCTTCTGACGATGTCCCACTCGGCCACGGCGTGGACGATCTTCTGCTCGGGGTTGACGTAGACCCGCGAGGTGTCGCGCAGGTAGCCGCCGACGCGCTCGCAGTCGACCTCGGGGTCGCCGCTGATGATCGCCTCGCCCACCGCCGCCAGGTCGCCGCCGCGCGCCGCGAGCAGCGCATCGAGGTCGCGGTCGAGGGTGGCGCGCACGACCCGGACGTTGCCGGCCGGCCGGCCTTTGCCGTCGAGCCAGCGGACGCGCAGGCTGGTCGAGACGCTGCGGGTGTAGACGACGGCGTCGCGGTTCTTGCTGTTGCTCAGGTTGATGCTGCCCATGATGTCCGCGCCTCCTTACATCATCCCGAAGTCCATGCTGTCGTCGTCCTCGGCCTCTTCGTCGGGGTCGGCCTCGGCGTCGGGGTCGACGAGCTCGGGCAGGGCGACGAACTGCAGGCGGGTCTTCTTGCCGACGGCGAGAAACGGCGCCCCCTCGGGGTTGGCGAGGAGGAAGCCGGCGTCGGGGTCCAGGCCCCCGCGGTAGCTGAAGGTGAAGGTGTAGATCGCGCCGCTGCGCAGCTCGCGGAGGAGCTCGTCGGCGCCCAGGGGGGCCTGCAGGGCGTAGACCGCCTTGACGTTGTGCGCGAGGTACTCGTCGATGCTGGCGCGGCGGTCCAGGGGCACGGGGGCGGCGAAGCTGGAGGGCGCCTTGGTGAGGGGGGCGCCGTCGAGGCCGGCGGGGGTGAGGGCGGCGCGGTCGCAGTAGCCGCCGTCGGGGTCGAGCATGCACAGGGCGCTGCCGCCGCGACCGACAAGGGTCTTGCCGTCACCACCGAGGATGGCCAGCTGGCAGGGGCGGCCCTTGTCGTCGACGACCTCGGTGTCGACCTGACCGTAGAGCTTCTTGCGGTCGACCTTGTCGAGGTTGAACGACAGATCGGCGCTGCCGTGTCGGAATACGAGTGCCTTGGCCATCGGGGTCTCCCTGCGCCGTGCGAAGGGAGGGCCGGGGGGCAGGCTACGCCGCGCTGGCTAGAGGGGTCCCTTCACGATCGGTGAATAGAGTTTTCGAGACCACGAATTTTATATTGCTCATTCGACCATTGGGAAGCTCTTTGTTTGCGCCGAGGAGGGGAGTCGATTGGGCAGGGCGGTGCCCAACTTTGCGGAGGTAAGCGGCAGAGGGATCTAAAAAGACGTGAGGTGGATATCAGTAGATGAAGCGGCAAAAGCCGTCAGGAGACGTCAGGAGGCGTCAAGGGCTTGGGGCGGAGAAGTCAGACACGTAGAGGAGGGGGTCACAGGCGGAGTAAGAAGCGGCGCGGGTCCCCCTTCCCTGCGATCCTTTTTTGCCAGCGGCGCTGACAAAAAAGGATCTCCGGTCGGCCCACGCCTGTTGGCTCCCGAAGGAGGGGAAGGGGTGACCGAGGGGGGGGTCACAGGCAGAGTAGGAAGCGGCGCGGGTCCCCCTTCCCTGCGATCCTTTTTTGCCAGCGGCGCTGACAA
>DAOMZC010000213.1:0-8604 GCA_035437965.1 Pseudomonadota bacterium | reverse complement strand
GGATCGACGCCCAGCGCCAGATAGCTGGAGTCGTCCTCGCTCAGCACCAGATCCCCGTCCGGGGTGAACTGCCGCGAGGCATAGCGCAGGTCGAGCGCCACGAGCTGCCGCTGGCGGTAAAAGACGCGCAGCGCAGCGCCGTCGAGCAGCACGCGACAGTGGTCGAGCCAGAAGCGCTCCCGGCGCCACCACAGCCACGGACCCAGCATGAGCGGGCAGAGCAGCGCCGCCGTCGGCACCTGGACCAGCGCGAACGCCAGCCCCGGCAGGATGAGCAGCGGCACTACGAGCCGGCTGACATCCCGCCGCAGCGGCCGCGCCAAAAGCTCCAGCTGGCTCACGCGGTAAACGGCAGCGCGCTCACCACCGCCGCCAGCCCGAGCGGCTCGCCGGCGGCGCTGCACAGCTGCAGCTCGGTGCCCGGCTCCCAGACGCTGCGGTGGACGTAGCCGAGCGCGATGACGCCCAGGCGCGGCGAGCGGACCACCGAGGTCAGGTGGCCGGCGCTTGGCCGGCTCGGGTGGGCGAGCCGGGTGCCGGCGGCGGGGAGCTCGCTGGCCGTCGGCAGGCGCAGCCCGACCAGCTGGCGGTTGAGCTGCCCGCGATCGCGCAGCCGCACCACCACCTCCTGGCCGAGGTAGCAGCCCTTGGTCGCGCTGAACACATCGTCGAGCCGGCCCTCGCTCGGCATCCGCTCCTCATCCAGGTCGACGCCGTACAGCGGCACCCCGGCCTCGACGCGCAGCACGGTCGCCTCGTCATCGGCGAGCTCGCTGGCCCCCTGCGCGAGCAGGCGCGCCCGCGCCACCGCCACCGCCTCCTCGGGGCCGATGAGGTGGAAGCCGGGGATGCCGAGCTCCGGCGAGGCGGCGATGTGCAGGGTGCCGGAGCTGGTGCTGGCCGCGACGAAGTGATAGGGGGCAAGGCTGGCGACCTCACGCTCGGCGCCCAGCGCCTGCAGCGCCGCGGCGGCGCCCGCGCCGTACACGCCCAGCTCGGCGAGCTCGGCGCTGACGTCGCTGAGGGTGGCGTCATCGGTGATGAGGTAGCGGTCGAGGGCGGCGCGGATCGTCTCCCCGGTCGCCGCCGGCAGCTCGAGCAGCAGGCCGTCCGCGCCGAGGTCGTAGACGCTCAGGTCCGACAGCAGCTTCCCTTTCACGGTGAGCATGGCCGCGTGGCAGCCCTGGCCGGGCTGCAGGCCGGTAATGTCGTTGGTCACCATCCCATGGAGGAACCGCTTGGCGTCCCGCCCGACCAGGCGCAGCCGCGCCCGGCGGCGGCTGAGCTCACGCACGCGCACCGAATCAGTCATGGAAAGACCCTATGCCCGATGGCCGCGTCGGTCAATGCGGCGCCGGCTGGCGGAGCAGCAGACCGGCCCACTCCTCCTCGGTCTCATCGCGCACCACGCGCAGGCCGAGCGCGCCAAAGCGCGCCTTGACCGCCGCCGCCTCGGTCTGCAGGAGCCCCGAGAGGATGAGCGCCCCGCCCGGCAGCAGCCGCGCCGCGATGGCGGTGGACAGCTCGAGCAGCGTCGGACCGGTGATGTTGGCGAGGAGCAGCGCGAACTGGCCGGGCACCTCGTCGACCAGGGTCGTCTCGGCGCGCAGGCGATCGCGGACGCCGTTGCGCTCGGCGTTCTCTGCCGTGACCTCGATCGCCTCCGGATCGATGTCGACGCCCAGCACGCGCGCCGCGGGCCATAGGAGCAGCGCCGCAATCGCCAGCACGCCGCACCCGCAGCCGATGTCGAGGATCGACAGCGGCGCCGCGGCGGCAAACGCCGGCTCGGCCTGCAGCTCGGCGATGAGGCGCAGGCACAGCCGGGTGGTGGCGTGGCCGCCGGTGCCGAAGGCGCGGCCGGGGTCCATGGCCAGCGTTACCTCCCCGGGCAGCGGCGTGTGGGCGGCGGCCTCCCAGCTCGGCACGATGGCGATGCGGCCGATGCGGCGGGTGGTGAAGTAGCGCTTCCAGGCGTCGCGCCACTCGTCCTCATCCCGGTCGCGGAGCGCGATGGCGACCGCGGCCTCCGGCGGCACGAGCTCGTGCACCGCCTCGACCAGCTCGGGCACGGCGGCGGCCTCGTCCTTGGGAATGTACAGCCGGAACCGCGCGCGCCCCGGCGGCGGCGGATCCAGGGTCGTCTGGTCGCACTCTTGAAAGCCCAGCTCGCGCTCGCACAGGAGCTCGACCAGGGGCGGGGCGTGCTCGCTCGCGAGCTCGATTCGGATCTCTTGGTATTGCATCGGGTTCCTCGGCGCCTTGGCGCGCCGCACCTTGGCCGTGGCGCTCCGCTGGAGCGGTCACGGTCGCGGCGGCCACCTGGCTCATAGCCCAGCGCGCGCCCGGCAGGCAAGCCCTGTCTCGGTCCTCGCCCCGCGGCCAGACGGTCGGCCCGCCGCCGCCGCGCGTTTGGTGAGTTATGACCGTTTCTTGACTGTAATTTATATTACCTGTAATTCTTTATCTGATGGCATTACCGTCTGAACCGAGACGGAAGTTCCCTGACTACGTCGCGCCGACCAAGGTGCACTACGATGGTGCTCACCCGCGGGCGATTCAGGTGCGCACCTGTCGCCTGGTCAGTAGCTCCGGTGGGCTCCGCCGCGAGCACGTGTTCGAAAAGGGCACCGTGCGCATCGGCGCGATGGACGATAACGACCTGGTAATCACCGACGAGACGGTCTCGCGCTACCACTGCCGCATCGTCCAGGAGGAAGGCGGCTACCTGCTGTGCGATCTCGGCTCGACCAACGGCACGTTCGTAAACGGCGTGCGGGTGCGGGAGGCTTTCCTCAATAGCGGCAGCACCATCGGCCTCGGCCAGAGCGAGGTCCAGTTCTTTGCCAGCCAGGAGAAAGTCGAGATCGTCCCTTCACCGAAAAACCATCTTGGCGACATTATCGGCAAGAGTGTCGGAAGATCGCAGGATGCACGCTCAGCGTCGCCAGTCTTTGGGACCCGAGAGCAGCGGAAGGTTTCTGGACGGATGCGCGCTTGCCAGTCCCAAGCCTGAGGCAGGAGCGAGTGCGCCCCGAGCAGGCGAATGCGGTCGACCGGCTCCGGGAGGTCTGTCTCAGGCAACGAGCGGGACTGCGACCTGCTCCCGGACGAAGGCTCCCGCCTCTGCGATCGAGCGCGCGGCGACGGGCGAGATGCTCGCCAACAGGTGCCAGTTGTGGATCATGTCCGGTTCCACCTTCAGCCGGACCGCGACGCCGGCGGCCTCGGCCTTCAGCGCGAACGCGCGGACTTGATCGAGCAGCATCTCGGCACCGCCCACCTGAATAAACAGCGGCGGCAGCCCCGCAAGATTGGCGTAGCTCGGCGACACGCGCGGGTCCTGCCACGCGGCCTCGTCGGCGTAGCCGGCGGCCCAGTCGATGAAGTCCGCGGGTAGCGCCCAGTCCCACTGGGCATTTTCGCTGAGGCTGCCGTTCCGGGCGCTCACATCGACCCAGGGACAGATCAGCAAGGCGGCGCGCGGCAGCGGCTCACCCGCGTCTCGCAGCGTGATGAGCGCCGCCAGCGCCAGGGCCCCGCCGGCGGAGTCGCCGCTGACCACGATACGCGAGAGAGGCTGCGCGCGGCCGAGCCAGCGCAGGGCCGCGACCGCATCATCGACCGCCGCGGGAAATCGGTCCGGCGGCGCCAGGCGGTACTCGACGAACAGGACGCGCGCCGCTGCCGCCTTGCCCAGGCGCGACACGAGCTCGGCGTGACTCTCGAACGAGCCATAGCGATAAGAGCCGCCGTGAAAGTAGACGATCACCGGCGCGTCGTCACCCACGCCGACAGGAATGATCCAGCGCGCGGGCACGGTGTCTGCTTGGATCGCTTGGACCCGGATCTCTGCGGCCAGCGCGTTCGGCTGCACAATCGCTCGCCACGCCCGTCGCTGCTCCAGCGGATCGAGGCGAGCCATGAAGCGCCCGGTGCGCCGCATGGCCAGCACTGTCGCTTCAAACAGGAACGACCACGAGGGCCGCGCCGGCCCGCGCCCGAGCCGTGACCAGGCGGTCGCCAAGATCGCTCCGAGAAAACGGAGTCCGAAACGCAGCATGTCCATGTTCATCCTCCTGGGCGCGACCTCGCCGCCGTTCGTGATTGGCCCCCACCAGCAGCATCCAGATTGGCTACCTGGTTGGTGCCGCCAGGAGCTAGCGGCTTATCTCGCAGCGGCCGGCTCTGCAGGCGCCGGTCGGGAAGTAGTCTCCGGATAGGAAGGAGCAGCTCGTGCGGTCCGGCTTGAGCGCGTCTTCTGCCGTCCGACAGGCGCACTCGGGTCGGCTGCGGCCGGTGCAGCTCAGGCAGTAGCCGTCGCCTTGCTCGCTGACGCACAGACCGGTGGCCGGGCACCGCCGGTCGCCGCTCTTACAGGCTACAGCGCACGCTGGCTCGATGGTGATCAAGGGGTCGTAGTATGGCGTCTCGGGATGGATCTCAAGCACGCGCTGGCGCAGACGAAAGCGGGAGCCGGCCTTGACCTGCAGCCGGATGCCCTCGCGAGCTGCGGTGTCCCCATCGACCCGGACGCCCGCCACCGGTTCGTTGACGCGGAAGCGCACGGGTACGCGGCAGGGATCGCCCTTGCCGGTGCAGCTGACCCGGCGCGGCTCGTGGGTACAGCGCGCGGTACAGTAGGCGGGGCCGGGCAGCTGGTCGGACTTGACCACGAGATCAACATCGGCGATGAGCTCGACGCTGACCGGGGACAGACCGATGCCCGGGCGCGGCCACTCGGCGTGCAGCGCAGCGAGGAGCTCGGCCGCCGTGCGGAGGTGAAGCTCGGGACCGCACGGAAAGGCCACGGCCGGGCCGGGGGGCGGCGCAGCAGGAGGTCCGGACTTCGCCGGGCCGGCCGGGGTCTCGGCACGTCCGCTGACAGAGAGGAGCGCGGTGAGGAGCAGGCCAAAGGCCGAGGGTCGATGCCGGCGAGAGCGCATGCGCGATTATACAGTGAAGCGGCGAGCGGGCGGCGCTTCGTCATTTGGCCCAGGGACTCAGGGACTCAGGGACTCAGGGACTCAGGGGGAAGACCAGGAACGCCGGGGGGACGTGATCGGTAAGCCAGACTCCGTTGGGACTGCGAAAGAATACAAACCCCTGAGCGGCCATCGCCGCGGCCTGTACCTGCAGCAAGATCGGCCGGCCGCGCCGCGCCCCCACCCGCTCTGCGTCTTCCGGGTTCGCCGAGAGATGCACGTGATGCCGAGCGCGCTTGCGCAGGCCCTGGCTGCGGATCGCGTCCAGGAAGCGCTCCACCGTCCCATGGTAGAGCACCGGCGGCGGCGCGCAGGGCGCATGCGCCAGCTCCACGGCTACGGAGTGTCCCTGGTTGGCGCGGATCTGGCGACCGTCCGCGCTGAAGGCGAAGCGCTGCTTGTCGCTCTCGCGGACGACCCGCTCAAGCTCCGGGCGGGTCACTTTCATTCCGTGGGCAGCGCAGGCAGTCAGCAGCCGCTCGACATCGACCCAGCCGGCCGCATCGAGCTCGACGCCGATGTGCTCGGGCTTGTGGCGCAGCACCAGGCTGAGAAACTTGCTCAGCGAAGTAAGCGAGGAGGCCATACGGTTGTCGGGGTCGTTTTCATGCAGGCAGCGGCGACGAGCCGGGGGCAGTATAACGCTTGCCCCGGTGCCGCGTCTACGGCTACCTGGGTCGCACTGACCGCGGTCCTCGATGCGGGACAAATCGAATCAGGACTCCGGCGGCGCAGACCTCATCGGCAAGAGTGTCGGAAGATCGCAGGATGCACGCTCAGCGTCGCCAGTCTTTGGGACCCGAGAGCAGCGGAAGGTTTCTGGACGGATGCGCGCTTGCCAGTCCCAAGCCTGAGGCAGGAGCGAGTGCGCCCCGAGCAGGCGAATGCGGTCGACCGGCTCCGGGAGGTCTGTCTCAGGCAACGAGCGGGACTGCGACCTGCTCCCGGACGAAGGCTCCCGCCTCTGCGATCGAGCGCGCGGCGACGGGCGAGATGCTCGCCAACAGGTGCCAGTTGTGGATCATGTCCGGTTCCACCTTCAGCCGGACCGCGACGCCGGCGGCCTCGGCCTTCAGCGCGAACGCGCGGACTTGATCGAGCAGCATCTCGGCACCGCCCACCTGAATAAACAGCGGCGGCAGCCCCGCAAGATTGGCGTAGCTCGGCGACACGCGCGGGTCCTGCCACGCGGCCTCGTCGGCGTAGCCGGCGGCCCAGTCGATGAAGTCCGCGGGTAGCGCCCAGTCCCACTGGGCATTTTCGCTGAGGCTGCCGTTCCGGGCGCTCACATCGACCCAGGGACAGATCAGCAAGGCGGCGCGCGGCAGCGGCTCACCCGCGTCTCGCAGCGTGATGAGCGCCGCCAGCGCCAGGGCCCCGCCGGCGGAGTCGCCGCTGACCACGATACGCGAGAGAGGCTGCGCGCGGCCGAGCCAGCGCAGGGCCGCGACCGCATCATCGACCGCCGCGGGAAATCGGTCCGGCGGCGCCAGGCGGTACTCGACGAACAGGACGCGCGCCGCTGCCGCCTTGCCCAGGCGCGACACGAGCTCGGCGTGACTCTCGAACGAGCCATAGCGATAAGAGCCGCCGTGAAAGTAGACGATCACCGGCGCGTCGTCACCCACGCCGACAGGAATGATCCAGCGCGCGGGCACGGTGTCTGCTTGGATCGCTTGGACCCGGATCTCTGCGGCCAGCGCGTTCGGCTGCACAATCGCTCGCCACGCCCGTCGCTGCTCCAGCGGATCGAGGCGAGCCATGAAGCGCCCGGTGCGCCGCATGGCCAGCACTGTCGCTTCAAACAGGAACGACCACGAGGGCCGCGCCGGCCCGCGCCCGAGCCGTGACCAGGCGGTCGCCAAGATCGCTCCGAGAAAACGGAGTCCGAAACGCAGCATGTCCATGTTCATCCTCCTGGGCGCGACCTCGCCGCCGTTCGTGATTGGCCCCCACCAGCAGCATCCAGATTGGCTACCTGGTTGGTGCCGCCAGGAGCTAGCGGCTTATCTCGCAGCGGCCGGCTCTGCAGGCGCCGGTCGGGAAGTAGTCTCCGGATAGGAAGGAGCAGCTCGTGCGGTCCGGCTTGAGCGCGTCTTCTGCCGTCCGACAGGCGCACTCGGGTCGGCTGCGGCCGGTGCAGCTCAGGCAGTAGCCGTCGCCTTGCTCGCTGACGCACAGACCGGTGGCCGGGCACCGCCGGTCGCCGCTCTTACAGGCTACAGCGCACGCTGGCTCGATGGTGATCAAGGGGTCGTAGTATGGCGTCTCGGGATGGATCTCAAGCACGCGCTGGCGCAGACGAAAGCGGGAGCCGGCCTTGACCTGCAGCCGGATGCCCTCGCGAGCTGCGGTGTCCCCATCGACCCGGACGCCCGCCACCGGTTCGTTGACGCGGAAGCGCACGGGTACGCGGCAGGGATCGCCCTTGCCGGTGCAGCTGACCCGGCGCGGCTCGTGGGTACAGCGCGCGGTACAGTAGGCGGGGCCGGGCAGCTGGTCGGACTTGACCACGAGATCAACATCGGCGATGAGCTCGACGCTGACCGGGGACAGACCGATGCCCGGGCGCGGCCACTCGGCGTGCAGCGCAGCGAGGAGCTCGGCCGCCGTGCGGAGGTGAAGCTCGGGACCGCACGGAAAGGCCACGGCCGGGCCGGGGGGCGGCGCAGCAGGAGGTCCGGACTTCGCCGGGCCGGCCGGGGTCTCGGCACGTCCGCTGACAGAGAGGAGCGCGGTGAGGAGCAGGCCAAAGGCCGAGGGTCGATGCCGGCGAGAGCGCATGCGCGATTATACAGTGAAGCGGCGAGCGGGCGGCGCTTCGTCATTTGGCCCAGGGACTCAGGGACTCAGGGACTCAGGGACTCAGGGGGAAGACCAGGAACGCCGGGGGGACGTGATCGGTAAGCCAGACTCCGTTGGGACTGCGAAAGAATACAAACCCCTGAGCGGCCATCGCCGCGGCCTGTACCTGCAGCAAGATCGGCCGGCCGCGCCGCGCCCCCACCCGCTCTGCGTCTTCCGGGTTCGCCGAGAGATGCACGTGATGCCGAGCGCGCTTGCGCAGGCCCTGGCTGCGGATCGCGTCCAGGAAGCGCTCCACCGTCCCATGGTAGAGCACCGGCGGCGGCGCGCAGGGCGCATGCGCCAGCTCCACGGCTACGGAGTGTCCCTGGTTGGCGCGGATCTGGCGACCGTCCGCGCTGAAGGCGAAGCGCTGCTTGTCGCTCTCGCGGACGACCCGCTCAAGCTCCGGGCGGGTCACTTTCATTCCGTGGGCAGCGCAGGCAGTCAGCAGCCGCTCGACATCGACCCAGCCGGCCGCATCGAGCTCGACGCCGATGTGCTCGGGCTTGTGGCGCAGCACCAGGCTGAGAAACTTGCTCAGCGAAGTAAGCGAGGAGGCCATACGGTTGTCGGGGTCGTTTTCATGCAGGCAGCGGCGACGAGCCGGGGGCAGTATAACGCTTGCCCCGGTGCCGCGTCTACGGCTACCTGGGTCGCACTGACCGCGGTCCTCGATGCGGGACAAATCGAATCAGGACTCCGGCGGCGCAGACCTCATCGGCAAGGACGTCCCGGATCCCCGGCTCCGTCGGCGCGACAAGTGTGAAGAGGG
>DAOMZC010000212.1:0-8643 GCA_035437965.1 Pseudomonadota bacterium | reverse complement strand
AGAAACACGCCGAAGCGGTAGCCGACGAAGCGCTCGTCGACCTTCTTGCGCACCCGGGCCAGGGCCTGCTCGACGCGGGCCGGGTCGAGCTGCGCGGTCGGCCGCTCGGCGGCGATGGCGGCGACGATGAACTGCAGGTAGCTCGCCTCCTGCTCCAGCAGCCGCTCGTCGCCGCTCGGGCCGCGGCCGGGGTGGACGAAGTCCGGCTTGAGCGCCTGCAGCTCCCCGAGACGCTTGAGCCACTCGTCGGTGCGGCCGATCTCCAGCCAGCTGTGGGCGCCGCTGCCGACGAGGTCGCCGACGAACAGGTGGCCGTCGAACTCGACCGCGACGTGCGCCTCGCTGCAGCCCGGTCCCAGGACGTGGGCCTTGATCGTCACGCCGCCGGCACTGAGCTCGGTGGTCTTGTCGCCGAAGCTGTCGGGGAGGGTGAGCTCTTTGGGGTAGTCGGGCTTGTAGCGCTCGTAGAAGGACTTGAGGCGGCTCTCGTGCACCGCCGGGATGAGCGCCCGCACCTGCGCCGAGGTGACGACGCGGATGCCGCGCTTCTTGAACGCCGCGGTGCCGTTGAACTTGTCGGGGTTTGGGTGCAGCACCACCGCCAGCTTGACCTTCTTGCCGGTCGCCTGCTCCGCCCAGCTGACCGCTTCTTCGGCGGCCGAGGGCAGGAACTGGGTGTCGATGAACACCAGGCCCGTTGGCCCCTCGATCCAGTACGAGACGGTCGAGAAGCCCCACGAGCGCGAGACATAGGCCCCGACCCGCCGATCGCCGGCGTACTCGTCAGGGTGGCTCAGCACCACCTGCGCCTCGCGCGGCAGCGGGCCCGCCGCGGCCACGGGCGGCGACCCGAGGGGCGCGCCGGAGAGCAAAACGACAACGACGGAACCGCAGAGCCAGCTTCTACGCATGGCGCGACTATAACCGCAGCGCAAGTGAGCCCTCAGGTCTTCTCGGTCAGCGCCGCGGCGCGCAGCTCGGCGGTGATCTCGGCGGCGATCTCGCGCAGCCGCGGCAGGTCCTCGCTGGCGAGCGACACCGCGCCCACCGCCGGGTGGCCGCCGCCACCGTAGCGGCCGCACAGCGAGGCGATGTTCGCCGTCCGCCGCTCGGACCGCCAGGGGTTGCTGCCCACCGAGATCTTGGCCCGCCCGGGGAGCAGCGAGACCCCGACCACGTAGTGGGCGTCGGGGAACAGGTAGTAGGGCACGAACTTGCTTACCGCGGTCAGCTTCTGGTCGGCGACATCGTAGGTGACCACGCCGCCTTTGCACTGCGCCCGCTCGCGCAAAAGGGCGAGCACCGCCTCGCTCTGCCGCAGCTGCGGCTGCAGGCCGGTGCGGATGTACTCTTTGTCGGCGATCTCGGTCAGGCTGTAGCGGCGCAGGTCGCGGATGAAGCGCAGCTTGAGCTCGGGGTCGCGGTTGGCCTCGACCCACAGCATCAGGCGCAGCGCCGGCTCCTTGCACTCGACAGCCTGGGCCGGGCTCTTGAACTTGGCCCCGTCGATGAGGTCGGCCCAGGCGATGAGCTCGCCGTAGGGCGTGGTGTCGAAGCCGTAGACCTCGGCGCAGCGCTGGGCCATGAACTTGCAGCACGACTGCGCCGCCGGATCGTAGAAGTGGCGCGGGTTGTGCTGGCGGGCGAAGTAGGCCGCGTCCTCGGGGGTGACGAACGCGCTCTGGTGGTGATCGAACCACCAGTCGAGGCGCTGATCCGGCGAGTAGCGGAAGTCGACGCAGGCGTGCTCGAGCTCGCGCCGCACCGGCCCGCCCCCGGTCGCCGGCACCGCGGGCAGCGGCGCGAACGCCCCGGAGATTACATCCCCCGGGCCGTGCGCCATGCCGACGTAGCTGAACTCGGCGCTCGGGTCCAGGCACAGCCGATAGAACTCGGTGAACAGCGCCGCCGAGGCAGCCCCGTCGAAGCAGTTGTCGTGATAAAGGACGCGGACGTGCATGAGTAGGGTGGCTCGGTCAGATCGATATTTTTTTCCAGGTGCCGGTGCGAAACTTCAGCATCATCACCAGCGCCAGGGCCGTTATGTAGAAGATGAGCGCCCCCCACACGCCCCACAGCCCCAGGCCCAGGGTGATACCGCACAGATAAGACAGCGGCACCAGGCAGGTGAAGTGGAGGATGAGCTCTGCCGTCATCACGAACACCGTGTTGCCGGCCCCGTATAGGGCCTGCGTGAACACCAGCGCCACCACGATCAGCGGACAGACAAAGCCGAGCACGCGCAGGATCGGCGCTCCCGCCGCCACGACCTGCAGGTCGGGGTTCCAGAACAAAAGGATCGGCCGGGCCAGCAGGGTCAGGCCCAGCCCGACGACCAGGAACAGCACGACGCCGATGCGGGCGGCGGTGTAGGCGTACTTCTCGGCCAGGTCGTAGGCCTTGGCGCCCATGTTCTGGCTCACCAGGGTCGCGGTGGCGGTGCCGTAGGCGATGCAGCTGATGAAGACCAGCTGCAGCACGCTGATGATGTTCGAGGTCGCCGTCGAGTACACCGTGCGGCCGACCCCGCGCGCGGCGTTGTGATCGAGCTTGGCGACTACATAAAGGACAAAGCCGAAGCCGCCCATGGCGAACATCGTCGCCAGCCCCGAGGGGACCGACAGCTTGACGATCTGCCACATGGTCTTGGTCGAGGCGTTGCTGAGGCGGCGGATGTGGTAGGGCTTGTACTCGTCGCGCATGCTCCAGATGAGCATCAGCAGCAGGCCGATGTACGAGCTGATCATCGACGCCAGGCCCGCGCCGGGGACGCCCAGCCGGGGCAGCTGCCCGCCGCTCAGCACCATCAGCCAGCGGTGGATCTCGTTGACCACGGGGATGCCCGGGTGCTCGGTGCCGAAGATGAGGGCGATGCAGAGGATGAAGTTGGCGAGGTTCATCATCAGCGCCGCCCCCATGTGCACCCGCGTCTTGCCCAGGCCGTCGAAGAACGACTTCAGGCTGGCGGTGGCGACCATGCCGGTGATCTGCAGGAAGCGCCAGCGCAGAAACGGCACCCCGAGGTCGATGACCGCCTGATCCTTGCTCATGAGGTGAAACAGGAACGGCGCCGCGGCGTAGGTCCCCGCGGTGACCACCAGCGACGCCAGCACCGCCAGGAGCTGCGAGTTCGTCGACACCGCGCCGGCGCCGGCGAAGTCCTCGGCGCCGATGCGGCGCGCCGCCAGCGCCTGGGTGCCGACGCTGATCGAGGCGAGGAAGCCGCCGAACGCCCACAGCAGGATCTGGCTTATCTGCACCGCGGTCTGGCCGGGCGTTGCCTCGGCCAGCGGCAAGTGACCGACGAGAATGTGGTCGACTTGGTTTATCAACGTCTGCGACAGCATCGCCAGCATGACGGGGGACGACAGGGCGATGATGCGGCGGCTGATGGCTGGGTCGAAGAGAGACATAGGTCGCTGTGGGCCTTTGCGTGAGGCAGCGCGGCGAGCGCGTGCCGTTTTAGCACATCCCGGTTATGTCACCTTATCAAAGTTATGTCCCCGCCGCATTGGCCCGAGCGATAGCTTGTGCCCAAGCAGCGCCGTGCCGACTGCCCGCGGGAGCTCGTCCGCCGGCGCGGCGCCATGAAGCCGAGCAAAGGGGTCACTAGAATGGCGACGCCGCCGAGGCCGCTTGCTCCGCGGCGACCACGCGCCGTCCGCCTCGTCGCCCGCGCGCGCCGCTTTTCACAGAGCGTGGCTCCCCCGGCGAACCGTGGTATATGATGAGGCAAGTGGTTGCAATCCGGACACTCCGGCATCTCTGCAAAAAAGGTTGGCCAATGCGCTGGTTGCGGATCCAGTCGTCGATAAAGCTGCTTCTGTGCTTGAGCGTGAGCGCCCTTGTCTTGGGTCTTGGCGCCTGCAAGCCCAAGTACCCGGGCTGTGAAGGGGACAGCGACTGCCCGGGCAACGCCCAGGGCAAGGAGTTCTGCGTCAACGGCCAGTGCCAGCAGTGCCGTCCCGACGGTCGCGACTGCGCCGCGGGCAGCTCGTGCGTCAGCGGCCGCTGCCAGCCGATCCCCGGCTACTGCAGCCGTCCGGGCGAGTGCCCGAGCGGCGTGTGCGAGCGCAACCGCTGCGTCGCCTGCAAGGACGACACCGGCTGCCCGGCGGGCGGCCGCTGCAATGCCGGCAAGTGCGAGCCCGACAGCCGCAAGCAGTGCAAGAGCAGCGACGACTGCGCCGAGAATGAGGACTGCATCAACGGGCGCTGCACCCCCGCCGGCCGCGGCAACAAGTACGTACCCAAAGACGGCGAGTGTCGCCCCGACACAGTCTACTTCGGCCTCAACGAGTTCGAGCTCGGCTCGGGCAACTCGTCGGTGGTCGACAAGGACGCCGATTGCATCAAGCGGCTGAACCGCTCGGTGACGCTGGTCGGCCACACAGATCCGCGCGGCACCCCGGAGTACAACCTGGCGCTGTCGGACAAGCGGGCGCAGTCGGTCAAGCGGCGCCTGCGCGACCTCGGCATCCCCGACCAGAACATGTTCCTGGTCCCGCGCGGCGAGATGGACTCCACCGGCAACGACGAGACGACCTGGTCGCAAGACCGCCGCGTAGAGGTGAACTTCCGATGACCAGGCAGACCGGCGCTACCTCTTCCCGCGGGCCTCTGCGGCGGCTCTTTCTTCCGGCGAGGCTGGCCTTGCCTGCGGCGCTGGGCGGCCTCTTGCTCACCGGCTGCGTGACCACCGACGAGGGACGGCGCATGCAGGAGCAGATCGACCAGCTCCTGGAGAAGTCCAAGAAGACCGAGGTCGGCGGCGCCGAGCTGGCGACCAAGGTGCAGCAGCAGAATGAAGAGCTGCGGCGCCTCCTCGACGAGGCCAAGCGCCTGACCACTACCCTCGCCGACGCCTCGCAGAAGGCCGAGCGGGCGCAGAGCGACCTGCAGGCGGTGCAGGGCAAGTTCGACGACATGCAGCGCCAGCTCGACGCCCTGCAGAAGAGCTTCACCGAGTACCGCGCGCAGTCGGACACCAAGCTGGAGCAGCTGGTCAACGCCACCACCGTCGCCAAGGCGCCGCCCCTGCCCGATAACCCAGAGGCGATGTTCGCCGAGGGGCAGCGCAAGTTCGTCGCCGGTCAGTGGAACGACTCGCGGCGGGTCTTCGACGCGTTCGTCAACCGCTACCCGAGCGATCAGCGCGCCAGCAAGGCGCAGTTCCTCATCGGCGACGCCTACTTCTCCGAGGGCAAGTTCGCCAACGCGATCGGCGCCTTCACCAAGGTCATCGACAACTTCCCCAAGTCCGAGGACGTCGAGTCGGCGATGTTCAAAAACGGCAAGGCCTTCTCCAACCTGCGCTACTGCAGCGAGGCCAAGACCTACTTCCAGGAGCTCATCCGGCGCTACCCCAAGACCCAGTACAAAAACGACGCCAACGAGCAGATAAAAGAGCTCACCAAGAAGGCCAAGGACAAGGCCGCCTGCCAGTCGTAGCCGGCAGCGACTCGGATTCGCAGGCAGTTACCCCTACTTCCTCTTTCGCGTCATTGAATTCACTGGCGGTTGCGCATAGCCTGAAGCTTGCACTAGGTTATTTTCATAGGCCTATTTTTCCCGACGCCGCGACCTGCGCGGCCTCTCGGAGCGGAGCTAGTTTGTATGCGTGTGATTGCGGTTCGATGGGCCGAGCTGGAGACCGCCGTGGAGCGCAACGCTCCGGACACCGAGAGCTTTCTCGACACGCGCAGCGGTGAGGTGATCACGCTGGTCGAGTCGGCGCCTAACGCGCAGGAGCTGCGGACGCGGGTGATGACCGGCGGCGACGCGTTCCTGCGGGTCGAGCCGGCCTCGTCGCGGGAGCAGTACAAGTGGATGGAGCGGTTCGTCGCCGGAGTGGTGGATCCGGTGCTGCGCGAGCGCCTGATCATCAGCATCGACGGCAAGGGCGCGTTCCGGCGCTTCAAGGACGCCCTGCTCAACTACCCGACCGAGCGCGAGCGCTGGTTCACCTACCGCGGCGAGCTGCTCCACTGGCACATCCAGGAGTGGTTCAAGCGCGACGACCTGACCTCGGCCGAGGCGCCGCCGTGGGGTGAGGTACCGCCGCCGCCCGACATGGACGTGCAGCTGCCCCGTCCCGCCCCGCCGACCGACGGGCCGAGTGACGTGCTGCGCCGCCAGGTGCGCGAGCTCATCGAGCAGCTGCCGGCGGTCGAGCTGCCCGCTGCCCTGACCTTCTTGGAGTACCTGCGCGATCGCGGCAGCGCCGACCTGAGTCGGGCGCGCGCGGCGTCCGGCAAGCGCAGCGCAGTCGCTTGAGCGGCTCGGCCAAAGGGCCCACAATGAGTCCACGATGAGCCCGATCGGCTTCCTGCTTAAGCGTGATCAGCCCGATGCGGTGGACCTGTGCAAGCAGCTGGTGGCGGCGCTGCGCGAGCGCGGTGAGCGTGAGCTCGTGCTGCGCGATCGTCTGCCGCTGGCCGGCCCGCTGAGCGCCGCGGGGGGAGCGAGCCTGGGCTCGGTCGACGACGAGCCGCCCCTGGACGCGCGCGCCGTCGCCCTGGCCGGAATAAACACCATCACCGAGGAAGAGCTGCCGCGCGACCTGCGCTTCCTGGTCGTGCTCGGCGGCGACGGGACCATGCTCTACGGGGCGGGGCTGCTCGGCGATCGGCGGGTGCCGATGCTCGGCATCAACCTCGGGCACCTGGGCTTCCTCACCTGCTGCTCCCCCGGCGAGGCGGTCGCGACGCTGCACGCCGTGCTCGACGGCGAGCTGCCGCTAGAGCCGCGCCAGCGCCTGCGCTGCCGGGTCTACCGCCAGCCCGAGGGCGAGCCGACGGCGCCGCTGTCGACCAAGAACCTGCTGGTCGAGCGGACGGCGGTAAACGACGTCGTGCTGAGCCAGCCGGCGCAGGCGCGGCTGTTCGAGCTCGACACCTACATCGACGGCGACGCCGTGGCCACCTACCGCGCCGATGGGCTGATCATCTCGACCCCGACCGGCTCGACCGCCTACAGCCTGGCGGTCGGCGGGCCGATCCTGATGCCCAACCTGGACGCCCTGGTGCTGTCGCCGATCTGCCCGCACACCCTGACCGCGCGGCCGCTGGTCACCCGCCTGCACTCGCTAGTCGAGGTGCGGCCGGGCCGCGGGGCCGAAAACATCCTGCTCACCATCGACGGCCAGTGGAGCCAGACGCTGGAGCGCACCGATGTCGTGCAGGTCACCTGCGCCGACGCGCCGCTGTCGATCTTCAGGCCGCCGCGGCGCTCGTTCTTCGATCTTTTGCGCACCAAGCTGCACTGGGGCGTCCGCTCCTAAATCGCGCCCCAGGTGAAGCCCATAGTTTTCACCTAGGAGTGGGTGGCGCCGGAGGCGGGGACCCCGGCGCGCGAGCGACGGGGTGCCGCAGGTGACAGGACCCGCTCCGGTTCGTATTTGGCTTAGGGCGTGGTTTAGCTAGGCGTCGGTGGCCTCGCGCAGGAGCTCTTCGGCGTGGGCGCGGCTCTTGGCGGTGATCTTGGCGCCGCCGAGCATGCGGGCGATTTCCTCGCGCCGCTCGGCGGCGGTCAGGTGGCGGACGCGGGTCGTGGTGCGACCGGTGACGACGTGCTTCTCGACGCGGAAGTGATCGTCGCCGTAGGCGGCGATCTGCGGCAGGTGGGTGATGCAGATGACCTGCTTGTTGCGGCCCAAGGCGCGGATCTGGCTGCCCACCCGGTCGGCCACGGCGCCGCCGATGCCGGCGTCCACCTCGTCGAAGACGCAGGTGGCGACGCGATCGGCCTGGCCGAGGATGCGGCGCAGCGCCAGCATCACCCGTGACAGCTCGCCGCCCGAGGCGATGCGGTGCAGCGGCCGCGGCTCCTCGCCGGGGTTGGCGGCCAGGAGCAGCTCGCAGCGATCCCAGCCGTCGCGGCCGAGCCGGCGTACGGTCCCGTCGGCAGCGGTGAACGTCAGCGCCGGATCGTCGCCCTTCTGGGCGGCGCGGCCCTCCAGCTGCGGCAGGAGCCGCGCCCCCTTCATCGCCAGATCGGCGAGCGCCGCGCTGGCCTTGTGGGCAAGCTCGGTCGCCACCTGCTGGCGCGCCCGCGACAGCTCGCCGGCCACCGCGGCGGCCGTGGCGCGCGCCTTGTTCACCGCCGCCTGCGCCGCCTCGCGCGCCTCCTCGTGCCGGGTCAGCGTCTGGAGGGCCTGCGCCATCTCATCGCGCTTGCGCAGCAGCGTCGGCAGGTCGGGTCCGTGCTTGCGCAGAAGGCGGCCGAGCTGGTGCAGGCGGTCCTCGATCTCCTGCAGCCGCTGCGGGTCGGCGCCGAGCGTGTCGGTGTAGCGGCGCACGCCGTGCGCGACGTCCTCAAGCAGCGCCTGTGCCTCGGACAGCTGGGTCGCGAAGCCGGCGACCTCGGGGTCGAGCGCCGCCAGCTCGTGCAGCTCGCGGGTGACCACGCCAAGCTGCTCGAGTACGCTGGCCTCGCCGCTGTACAGGCAGGTCTCGGCGCGCTGCGCCGCCGACAGGAGCTTTTCGACCGAGCGCAGGCGCTTCTGCTCCTTGCGCAGGATCTCGTCCTCGCCCGGCTGCGGGTCGACGCTGTCGAGCTCGGCCAGCTGGAAGCGCAGGAACTCTTCGCGCTCGGCGCGCGCCCGCCCCGTCACCGCCTCACCGAACCACACCTGCTCCACGA
>DAOMZC010000211.1:1967-8681 GCA_035437965.1 Pseudomonadota bacterium | reverse complement strand
GAGCTCGGCCAGGCGCGCCCGCAGCGCCTGCTCGGCCGTCGTGGTCAGGCCGCCGCGCATCGTCAGCCGTGCCGCGACCGGCGCCGGCCCGCGGCGCAGCCGGGCGAGCGCCCGCAGGATGTCATCGGTCCCGTGCTGGTCCAGGCCCACGTGGGCCCCGTGGTAAAGAAGGTGCAGCGTCCCGGCGGCACCGAGCGGTCGCTCGGCCGGTGGCGGCGCCTTCGCCCCGGCCGGCAGGTTGCGCACCACCACCGGCGGCGCGATGTGATAGCGGTGCTGCAGGTCGTCGGCGATCAGGCTGTTCACGGTCAGCGTCGCCGCCGCCCCCTGGATGTAGTGGCCTTCGGCGACCGTCCGCGCCAGGCGCTCGGAGCCCTTCAGGCTCGGATCTTCGTCGATATAAAGCTCGTGCGCGTCATAGACATAGGGGAACGCCGGTCCGCCGAGCATCCGCGCCGCCCAGGCCGCGGCGGGCAGGGTGCTGAGGTCATTGCAGTGCACGACCTCGCAGCCGTGGCGGATGGCGGCCAGGCACAGCTCGGGGGCCGAGGTCGCCACCGCCAGGCCGGCGACTCCGGGCAGCCGCTGCAGCGCCGCCCCGGGCAGCACCGCGCACAGCTGCAGCGCCGCCCGCTGCCGCAGCGCCGAGCTCGCCCAGAACAGGCCCGCCGCGATCCCTCGCCGCCGCCGGTCGAGCCGCCGCACCGCGAACCCGAGCCCCGTCGGCGGCGGCGCGTCGGAATCCTGGGGCCCGATGATGCCGATGACCGTCACCGCGTGCCCCGCCGCAGCCAGCGTCTGGGCATGCCGGGTTACACGGCCGTCGAAGGTAACCGGGTTGGCCACCAGCATCACGATGCGCACCTGCGCAGGATACCACCTGACGAGCCGCGCATTGAGCCGACCGCCGCGGTTGCCAGCCGCTATTTCCGGGCGGCGAGCTGTGCGGCCCTCGCCTCTCCTTCGCCAGGTCCGACGCGGGCAGGTCTTCATGGCAGCAGCGACTGCGACCCGGCTCTCCGCCTCGCGCGGCACAGCGATTCGGGGTCGAGCCTGCAGTCGCTGACGAGCAGTCTGCCGAGGGCAGTACCGCGTCCACCTGGCGGGCGGCGGCGCGCTTGTCTTCTGCCTTGGCGCGGAGCGTAAAGCGCAGCAAGATGCCGCGCATGCTGCGCAGGTCTCGATCTATTCGCGGGCTCTTTCGCAAACCGTCGGTCGCGGTGCTGGCCGCTGCCGCCCTCGCTGGACCGCTGGCCGCCTGTACCCCGGCCGAGCCGATGATGGGTCCACCGATGGCGGAGCCGCCGGCCCGGCTCGTCACCGCCGACTACGCGGTGGAGTTCGTCCCCGCCGAGCTGCTCTTGCGACTCGCGCGCCGGGACGAGGTCCTGCTGCGCTTCCCCGCCGATGCGATCCAGCTTGGCACCGTCGACAAGCTCGATGACCGCGCGAGCTACGATCCGTACTGGATGGAGTACGGCGACGAGCTGTTCACCCCCGCCCCGCCCGAGACGCTCAGCTGGCACACCGTGACCGCCGCCCGCTTCACCGAGCACAGCGCCGAGCGGCTGGTGATCGCCCTCGATTTCACCGGCGGGGTCGGCGCCGTCTTGACGCTCACCCGCGACGCCGCCGGCCGCTTCAGCGCGCTCGTCGTGCCCGACCCGCGGGCGACCGGCCGCGCGGTGGCGCTGATCCGGCTGCGGCCGCGCGCCGACGCCCACGAGGGCTTCTATGGCCTTGGCGAGTGGCCCGACGCGGTCAACCACCGCGACAAGGTGCGCCCGATGCAGATGGAGGCCGCGCTCACCGAGTCGTTCGACAACGAAAACCACGTGCCCGTCCCGCTGCTCATCGGGACGCGCGGCTGGGGCCTGTTCGTGCAGAGCCAGCGCGTGGGCCTGTTCGACGTCGCGCACAAGCAGCCCGACCTGGTCGAGATCACCTACGGAACCGCCGAGCAGAGCGCCCAGGGGCTGCGCTTCCACCTGTTTGCGGCCGACCAGCCCGTGGACATCGTCCGCCGCTACTACGACGTGACCGGCGATCCGCTGCTGCCGGCGCCGTGGGCGCTCGGGCCGTGGCTGTGGCGCAACGAGAACCGCGATCAGGCGCAGGTCCTGGCCGATATCGCCAAGCTCCGGGAGCTCGACCTGGCGACGAGCGCCATCTGGATCGACAGGCCCTACGCCAGCCGCGTCAACAGCTTCGACTGGGAGCCCGCCCGCTTCCCCAAGCCCGAGCAGATCTTCGCCGCCGCGCACAGCGCCGGGCTGCGCATGGCACTGTGGCACACCCCGTACCTTGAGTCCGGCACCCCCGACCTCGCCGAGGCGACGCAGAAGGGCTTCTTCCCGCCGCAGACCGGCATCCTCCTCAACGGCTGGAGCGCGCCGCTCGACTTTACCAACCCGGACGCGGCGGCGCTTTGGCAGGACCACCTCGGCCGCTACGTCCGGCTCGGCGCCGAGGGGTTCAAGCTCGACTACGGCGAGGACGTAGTGCCGGCGCTCGGGGCGTCGCGCAACGCCTGGAGCTTCCACGACGGCAGCGACGAGCGCACCGGCCACTACCAGTACCAGCTCGACTACCACCGCCTGTATGCCTCGCTGCTCCCGGCGACCGGCGGGTTCCTCCTGTGTCGCGCCGGCCGCTACGGCGATCAGAAGAACGTCTCGGTGATCTGGCCGGGTGACATGGACGCGACGTTCACCCGCTACCGCGAGACCTTCCCGGACGGCGGCAAGACAGTGGTCGGCGTCGGCGGCCTGCCGGCGACGGTCATCCAGGGGGTGAACCTCGGGGCCTCCGGGTTCCCGTTCTTCGCCGCGGACACCGGCGGCTACCGGCACAGCCCGCCGGACAAGGAGCTCTACATCCGCTGGTTCGAGCAGACGGCGCTCAGCACGGTGATGGAGGTCGGCGACGCCAGCAGCCAGCCGCCGTGGGAGTTTACCGGCAACAACGGCCGCGACGTCGAGACCCTGGATCTGTACCGTCAGTACGCGCGGCTGCACATGCGGCTCTTCCCCTATGTGTGGACCTACGCCCAGCGCCTCAAGGACGACGGGAGGCCGATCCAGCGCGCGGTGGGGCTCGCCTACCCCGAGCTCGGCCAGCACCCCGATGACGAGTACCTGCTCGGCGACAGCCTGCTGGTGGCGCCGGTGGTCGAGCGCGGCGCCCGGCAGCGCCCGGTGCTCTTTCCGCCCGGCGACTGGGTGGACTACTGGAACGGCACCGTCTATCACGGCGGCACGAGCGGCATGACCGCGATGGTCGCGGCGCCGCTTGGCACCCTGCCACTGTTCGTGCGTGCCGGCGGCATCGTACCGCTCTTGCGGCCCACCATCGACACGATCTCCCCAGCGACCGATGCCGGCGTCGAGTCGTTCGCCAACGATCCGGGCGCCCTGTACGCGCGCCTTTACCCCGGCCCGCAGCCCTCGGTGTTCACCCTTTACGACGGGGCCGAGCTCGCCGAGGAGACGGTGGCCGGCAAGGGCGAGCCGCTGCAGCTGCGCGTCCGGCCGGGCACCCTGTTCAAAGGCGCGACGGTGCTCGAGGTCGTGGGGGTCGACCAGCCGACCCAGGTGGTGCGCAGCGGCAGCGAGCTGCCCAAGCTCAGCGCCGCCCCCGACCTCGAGCTGGCGGCTGAAGGCTGGGTGTGGCAGCCCACCGCCGGCGGCACGCTCCTCCTGAAGCTCGCTGCGCGTCCGGCCGAGCAGCTGGTCACCGTAAAGTGAGCCCGCGCCGCGCTGCGTGCCCGCGCGACGCCCGCCGGCGCGGGCAGCGGGCTGATAGACTCCGGCCATGACTTTTCCGCTGCTGACCTCCTCGCTGCGCGATGCGCTGAGCTACGGGTTGGTCGCCTTCTCGGCAATCTTTTTCGTCGTCGATCCGATCGCCGTGGTGCCGGTGTTCATCACCATCACCGAGGGCGACAGCGAGCAGAAGCGCCGCGCCATGGCCTGGCGGGCATGCGTGATCACGGCCGCCATCCTCCTTACCTTCATGCTCGGCGGGGGGCTCATCTTCCAGCTGTTCGGGCTGACCCTGGCGGCGTTCAAGATCGCCGGCGGCATCCTGCTCATGCTGACGGCGCTCGACATGCTGCGCAGCCTGCCGTCGCGCACCCGCACCAGCAATCAGGAGGTCACCGAGGCCGTCAACAAGCCGGACGTGGCGATCGTGCCCCTGGCCATGCCGCTGCTCGCCGGCCCCGGCTCGATCGCCACGGTGATGGTGCTGGTGGCGCAGGCCCACCGCCTGTGGCAGTTCCTGCTGCTCGGGCTGTCGATTTTGGTTACGGCGCTGATCTCCTATCTGATGCTGCGCGCGGCTGGTCTTGTAAACCGGTTCCTCGGCAACTCGGGACGCGCCATCCTGGAGCGCGTCATGGGGCTGCTGCTCATCGCCATCGCCGTCCAGTTCATCCTCGGCGGGGTGCGCGACGCCTTCCCCGAGCTGTTCCACGTGACCAAGGCGTCCTAGGCCACGGCCACGGCATAAAGTCTCAGTTGGGTTCGGACTGGCGCAGCAGCGAGCCGCAGCGGTGGGGTGAGGGTTCAGCGCGACGCCGCGGCGCGGGGACGCGGTGGTGCGGCGTCGGTGAGAGGCTCAGGTCTGGCGGCTCAGTTGCGGCCGGGCCGGGCGGTCAGGGTGGTCGGGCCCGACAGCACCAGCAGCGGCCGCAAGCGGGCGAAGGTCTTCTTGCCGATGCCCTTTATCCGCTGCAGATCCTCGACGTGCTTGAAGGGGTGCTGCCGGCGATAGTTGACGATCGCGGTGGCACGGCTGGGGCCGACGCCGGGCAGCAGCACCAGCTGATCCTCCGAGGCCTCGTTGAGGTTTATCACCGCGGCCCCGGCGCGCGCCTCCGAAGGGGCGGCGCCGGTCGACGGGCGCACCGGACGAGCGGCGGCCTCAGCGGGGTGCGGCGGCGCCGCGGCGAAGGCGGGAGCCGAGGTGGTGAGGAGGGAGAGGGCAATCGCCCCCAAGATGTTGCGCATGCGGAGTCTCCTTTCAGGTTCTGGTTGCTCTGCGGACGTTCGGAACTTGGTCTGTCGTTGCTGTCGTTGCTGTTGCTCAATAAGGCTCACCGGCCGCCGCGGTCGCTGTCGGCTCCGGGCAGGGGTAGCAGGTCGGAGTCACGGCTGCCGGGCGGCGGCGCCTCGCGGATGTGCAGCTGGCCCGAGATCGGCACCGCATCCAGTCGCACGTTCAGCGACTGATCGCGGTTGACGAAGGCGACCCCGACGCGCAGCCAGACGCGCCGCCCCTTGCCGCGCTCGATGATGGTGTAGACCACCTTCCAGGGAACGCGCCCCGCGCTCTCGTCAACCGAGGCGACGGTCGCGGCGCTGCCCGGAGGCGGCGCAAGGTCGGGAAGCAGCGAGGCGGTGGGGGCCGAGCGCGCGGTCGCGGCGGCACCGGCCGCAGCGCGTGAGCTTGCAGCTGATTGTGCGGTCATCTGAGTACCTTTCTTCATGAGGGAGCGTGCCGGCCGCCCTGCATCCGCGTCGTCGCGCGGACAGCGAGAGGCAAAGCAGCACCCGTGCCAACCGCCGAGCGGCGGCTTCTCCGACGGAAGATTGGTTCAGGGAGGCGAGGTGGAGGAGGGGTGCGGCCGGAAAACCGCGGACGGCGTCCGGATACCGGCCAGCGGCCGACGGCCAACAGCCGGCGGCCGGGGAGAAGAACTCTCAGGCTACTTGCAGCACTCGTACTTGGCGTGCAGGTACTGGCCCATGGCGCCGCAAGCGTCGTACGCCGCGAACGCGGTGAGGGTCAGCCCCGCCATCTTGCAGGTGCCTTCGGCTTGCGACTTCAGCGTCGTCTCGGCAACGCAGCTGCGGCCGTCGCCGAGGAGCCCACCGGTGCAGACCGGCGGCGGCGGCGGCGTGGCCCCGCAGCACTCGAACTCCGCCTCGCTGAAGCCGCCCATGCACGGGCCGCTCATCGACAGACCGGTCAGGGTCTGCTTCTTGGCGGCGCAGAACGTATCGCCAGCAGTCTTCCACTGCGCCGGAGTGTGGCAGGTGCCGGTGCTCGGCGCCTTGTCGGTCGAGCATACCGGTGGCGGCGGCGGGGTCGGCCCGCAGCACTCAAACACGACATCCGTATGCCCGCCCATGCATGCCTTGCCAAAGGCGATCGTGCTCAGCGTCTGCTTCTTGGAGGCGCACACCGCGTCCGCCCTGGTCTTCCAGCTGCCGTCGTCGATGCAGCTCATGCTGGCCAGCGACTCCCGGCTGCACATCGGCGGCGGCGGCGGCGGCGGGGTCGGCCCGCAGCACTCAAACACGACATCCGTATGCCCGCCCATGCATGCCTTGCCAAAGGCGATCGTGCTCAGCGTCTGCTTCTTGGAGGCGCACACCGCGTCCGCCCTGGTCTTCCAGCTGCCGTCGTCGATGCAGCTCATGCTGGCCAGCGACTCCCGGCTGCACATCGGCGGCGGCGGCGGCGGCGGGGTCGGCCCGCAGCACTCGAACTTGATGTCCGTATGCCCGCCCGGGCAGGCCCGGCCATAAGACAGCGAGCCCAGCGTCTGCTTCCGCGACGCGCACACCCCGGCGGCCCGGCCCTTCCAGCTCGCGTCATCAACGCAGGCCATATCCGCGAGCACTTCCGTGGTGCACATCGGAGGAGGAGGAGGCGGCGGCGGCGGGGTCGGCCCGCAGCACTCGAACTTGATGTCCGTATGCCCGC
>DAOMZC010000211.1:0-1867 GCA_035437965.1 Pseudomonadota bacterium | reverse complement strand
CCATGCAGGCCCGGCCATAGGACAGCGAGCCCAGCGTCTGCTTCCGCGACGCGCACACCCCGGCGGCGCGGGTCTTCCAGCTCGCGTCATCGATGCAGGTCATGGCCGCGATCGCTTCCGTGGTGCACATCGGAGGAGGAGGCGGCGGCGGTGTAGTCGGCCCGCAGCACTCGAACTTGACCTCCAGGTGCCCGCCCGGGCAGACAGCCCCGAAGCTCACGCCGCCGACGCTCTGCATCTTGGCCTTGCACGTGGCTTCGATCCGGGTCTTCCACGTCCCGTCGTCCACGCAGCTCCGCTCGGTCAGCACCTCGGTCGTGCACATCGGCGGCGGTGGCGGCGGCGGCGGCGGCGTGGTCGGTCCGCAGCACTCGAACTTGACCTCCAGGTGCCCGCCCGCGCAGGCGGCCCCGAAGCTCACGCTGCCGACGGTCTGCATCTTGGCCTTGCACGTGGCCTCGATCCGGCTCTTCCATGTCCCGTCGTCTACGCAGCTCCGCTCGGTCAGCGCCTGCGCCGTGCACATCGGCGGCGGTGGCGGTGGCGGCGGGGGCGGGCTGGCCGTGCAGCACTCGAACTGCGCCGCGCTGTAGCCGCTCACGCCGCACGGCCGATCGAGCTTCAGATCGTTGAGCTGCAGCCCGTGCGACGAGCAGAAAGCGATGCCCTCCTTCTTCCACGCGTCCCCCGCCAGGCAGGTACCGGGCGGCGTCGCGGCGGGCGCCCACATGCACATGCGCGGGGGCGTCGGCGTCGGCACCGGCGTCGTCGAGGTGCAGCAGTCATAGGTGGCCTCGCGGTACAGGCCGGGGCCGCAGCTCTTGGCGAAGCTCACATTCTTGAGCACCAGACCCTTGCCGGCGCAGGCCATGGCGCCGTAGGCGCTCCAGGTCGCCTCGTCCTTGCAGCTCGTCGGGCCGCCCTGGGTCTCGGTGGCGCACTTGGGGCCGTCCAGCGTCTGGACCGCGCTGGAGCTGCCGTTCAAGTCTTCCGGATCGAGCCCGCAGCCGCCCAGGGCGGTGCCCAGGATGAGCAGCGCGGCGTAGGGGAGCAGGGTCCGCCGGGGAGCGGAGCGAGGGGGACATCGGCCAGGGGGCAGGCTGGGCTTCTTTGGTTGCTGCATGGGACCTCCATTGGTGAGAGGGTCTTGCCGCGAGATCGGCCCGCGGCCTCCGTGTGGTTTCAGGGAAGCTGGGCTACGGACGCGTCACCGGTAGGGGGAAAGACGGCGGCCAGGGCGACAGGATCGGCAGCGCCGTACAGCACATGTATTTCACGACCAGGAAGCCGTGCTCCGAGCACGGCTCGGTGAGCGCAAGCATGTGCACCTGCTCGTGGCGCGACTGGCAGTCCACCGTCGCGCTGGCCAGCCAGCTGTCGGCGTCGCGGCAGCTCATGCCGTCGCCCAGGGCGCGCGGCGTACAGACCGGCGGCGGCGGCGGCGGCGGACAGCAGGCGAAGCGGACGCCCTGACTGCCCAGCGGGCAGGGCTCCAGCGGCTGGATCTTCTCCAGCAGCTGCAGGCCCTGGGAGCGGCACACTGATTGGGCCTTCAACAGCCAGGTCATCAGGTCGACGCAGCTCTGGGTGCTGATCGTCTGGCTCGTACACGCGGTCCCCGGCGCGGCATCGCCCGCCGCGGCGTCAGCGACCGCGACGGCCATATCCGCCGCCGGCCGCAGCGAGAGCACGTCGGCCTCGATCCCGCTGCACGCGGCGATCGCCAGGGCGCAGCACAGTGCCCCGGCGCGCGCGGCGGCTGGCAGGCAAGGGCGGCGTTTTTCCATGTATTGCTTGTGCCCGGGTCCGCTCAAAACGGCTCATCCGAGAGGGCGATTTCTCCGCGCCGCTCGCGCCCGATGGCGGT
>DAOMZC010000210.1:0-8682 GCA_035437965.1 Pseudomonadota bacterium | reverse complement strand
GGCGAGTACAGCGCCTCGACGATCGGCGGCGGCGTCAGCTGGAACCCATCCAGGGCCGCCTGCACACCCGCGGCAAACCCCGTCCCGGCGCCGGCCGAGGTGGTGCCGTAGAATCCGATCTTGAACTTGCCGTCGCCGTTTACATCCCCCCCCGCGGCCCGGCCGAGGGCAATGCGGGTGATCACCGCCGCCTGCAGGTCGCTGTTCATGACGGTGCGGAAGTTCCACTTCAGGCTGTTGCGCAGCGTCGCCTGGTTTATCGCGTCACTGGCATCGACGGCGTTCGGATCGTTGATGCTCGGCGCGGTGCAGGTCATGCAGATGAGCGGAACATTCAGCTTGCTGGTGGCGTCGTCCGTGTAGTTAAGCCGGTTGAGCGCGATGTCATCCTGACTGGAGTCGGTGATGATCGCCTTGGCGTTGGCGCTGCGGACCAGATCGGTGGCGCGGGTGACGGTCACCGCCGGGGTGTTGGTAGAGTCCGAGGTCGCCAGGTTGAACTGCAGCGACTTGCCGGCCTGGGTGAGTCCGGCGTTGGCGTGCGCGGTGGCGAGGGCTGCGGCATCAAACCAGCTGATCATGCTGATGTTGCCCGTACGGTCGAGGACCGCGCCATAGGTGATGACCGCCCCCGGCGGACTGCCGCCGCCGCACCCCGCGTAAAGGAGTGCACAGGATGCAAGGATCGACAAATTGCGGATATTCATATTTTCCCCCTTTATTAGCTGGGATATCGAGAAATTCGTACTGTCCCAGGACTCCCGCGGCCGTCAGAAAGTCTGCTTGGCCTCCAGATAGTAACTCACGCCGAGGCTTGGGAAGTCAAACCCGGCAAAGCCGGGATCCTCGCGAGTTCCGGCCGTCAGGTTGCGGACCGCGAACAGGCCCCGGGTCTCGGTGCGCGGGCCAAAGGGGTGCAGGCCGACGGTCGAGAGGGTGATGTCGAAGGAACCGTAGGTCGGAATCCCATAGGCGACGTTGTTGTTCAGGGTGAGGTTACTCTGCGAGGCGCCGCGCGGACCGACGATGCGCACCTGGGCGTTTAGGTGCAGATAGATTTCCTTCAGGTCCACATCGCTCCCGAGGAGGCCAAACAGCGTCGGGTAGGCTTCGGGGGGGTTGGGAGCGCTGCCGAAGTTCCACAGGAAGCTCCCCCAGCCGTAGCCCGAGGCGCGCCCGAACGACAGGCGGAGGATCGCCTCCAGACCCACGCTGCTCTGCGAGCCGCGGTTCTTGGCGACGAAGTCGGCGCCGCTCTGCACGAACTCGATCTTGCTGGAGAGGTACTGGCCAAAGACTCCGCCCTCGATCGACAGGTGGCGCAGCAGCGTGGTGCTGGCCAAAAGCTCGATGCTGTCGATAAACTGCGGCCGGAGCAGCGGCTGATCGGGGAGCGTCTGGGTGCCGATCACGTTGCTCGTATTGGCAAAGCGACCCTCGCCGAACAGCAGCGTACCGGACGGAGTCTGGAAGGCGCGGCCGGCGATCAGCTTGGCGACCGTGCGCTGGGTAAATCGGTGCGACAGGGCCAGGCGGTAGCTGAGCAGCGGGTCGTAGCTTACCGGGCCGAAGTCAATCATGTCGAGGCGGAAGTTGGCGACGAGCCGCAGGTTCGGCAGCCGGCGAAACGGCGAGCTTGCAATCTGCAGCGCGGCACCGACATTGTAGTAGTCCTGCTGCCGCGCCGTATTGACTCCGATCAGATCGACGCTATCTCCCGGCATCCGCAGACCTTCGCTGCGGTTCCAGGTCTGGGTATAAAAAAGGACGTCTTCGCGGGCGTACTCGAAATCGACGTTGAGGCGCAGGGCCAGCCGCTCGCCGAGCGGCGAATAGTTGATCTCCGCCGTCGCGGTGGCGCTGTTGTAGCCGATGTTCGGCTTGAAGGTGTAGGAGTTATTGTCGGTGAGATAGACTTCGTTATTGCGACCCGGCTCCCCGTGGCCGTATCCCAGGTTGAGGGAGAAGTCGACCTTGGACCACTGCTTCTGGTAGCGGAGGTTACTCCACAGGTTGGTAAACTGGACGCGGCTGCGGCCGGTGAGCAGAGAGTTCAGGCGGAACTCCCCACCGCTATCGAGCTGCTGGACGCCGCCTGCCAGCACCAGAGTGCCGAGCTTCTGCGAGGTGATGCCGAGCTGCACGAAGCCCCCGACCGGGACCGCCAGGTCGCCGCTGCTCTGGCGCTCGAACAGGCTCGGGTTTATCGGCGATTCGAAGGTCTTTTGCAGCTGCACGCCCGAGCGATCTATACGATCCGCGGTAAACGCGGCGATCATCCACAGGCGGTCGCTATGGTAGGAGACAAGACCCGAGCCCCCGACACCAGGCCTGCCCTGGACGATGGTGCTCCGCACGGTGAGGTCTGCCGACAGCCCGTCTTTGGCGGCGCGGGTGATGATGTTGATGGTGGCGACGAAGGCGTTGGCCCCATAAAGCGCCGACAGCGGTCCCTTGGCGATCTCGATCCGCTCGACCGCTTCGATAGGAATAAACTCCGGGCCGAGGAACGCGGTCAGCTCGGGGTGGAAGCTGACCACCGTGCCATCGATCATTACTTTGACCAGCCGCGAGCCGGACTGCAGTCCCCCGGTGACGCCGCGGACTCCGACCTCCGGCGTCACCAGGTCATCGATCAGATACAGACCCGGCACGTTGGCCAGCACCTCGGCCAGCGACCGCCAGCCATGGACCAGAATCTCTTCGCGCGAAATCGTAAAGACGCTCGCCGCGGCCAGCGCGCGCTCTTCCTCTTTGCCGCGGCCGGCGGTCACCACCGCCGCATTCAGGATTGCGTCCAGCTTGAACAGATCGAGCTCGTTGCCCGCACCCGCCGCTCTGCCGGAATCGCCCGCCGCAAGCGAGCCGGCGACGTCGGGAGGCGGGACCTCTTTCGGTATGTCCGGAGCGGGCAGGAGCGGTGCCGGCGTCGGCTCTTCGGCTCGGGCAGGGCTGTCAGCGGCGGCCGGAGTGGTTGCTACCGAGTCCGACGGTGCGCTGGGATTTTGCAGCTTGGGCCCCGGTGCCGAAGCAGGTGCCGAAGCAGGTGCCGAAGTGGGGGTCGAAGCGGGTGCCGAAGCGGGCGGCGAAGCGGGCGGCGAAGCGGAGGCTGGCGGCGGGGTCGGCCGCGCTCGCGCCGCCGCGGTCCGGGCGGAGCTGCGGGCGGCTGGTACAAGGAGGATGCTCGCGATGGAAATCGCCAGGATCGACCTCGTCGATTTATACACCCTCCTATGTTGTCCTATCGATGACAACAACGTCAACGTCGATACGGTAACCATTTGATACTCAAGCGGAATTCCGGTCCGTCATCATTTCCGTTAATTCGTGAATGGAATCATCCTGCCCTGCGCCGTACCGATGCTCTGCGGATAAAGTAGATTTGCGCGGCCTGGCCTGACTACGGAAGCGCGCGGCGGGCGGGCAGACTGGCGGCGCCGCCCGGGAGCTATACCTTGTAGCGGCCGACGATCTCGGTCAGGCGGGTGGACAGGCCCTTCATGTTGCCGGCGGCGGCTTCAAGCTGGGTGATTCCCTTGGCGGTCTCGCGCGCGATCTGATCGATGCCCTTGGTGGCCTGCCAGATCTGATCGATGCCCACCGACTGCTGACGGGTGATGGTCGCGATCTGCATGGCCGCGGCCGAGGAGGCGACGATGGTGTCGCCCAGCCGCTGGATCGACTCACCGGCAGCATTGGCAAGCGTCACCCCGTTCTCGGCGCGCCGGCTCCCTTCCTCGATGACCCGCACCGCGTCGCGCCCGGCCTGGCGGATGTCCTGAAGGATGGCGCGCACTTCCGAGGTGGATTCCTTGCTGCGCTCGGACAGGCTGCGCACCTCGCGGGCGACGACCGCGAAGCCGCGTCCGTGCTCCCCGGCGCGGGCGGCCTCGATGCCGGCGTTGAGCGCCAGGATGTTGGACTGCTCGGCGAGGTCGTTGACGACCTCGATGATGGCGTTGATCTGGTCGGTGCGATCGAGCAGGCCATGGATCGTCTGCGCAATCGCCGCGACCTGATCGCGGATGTGGACGATGCCGTCGATGCTCTCCTTGACGGCGGCCTCGCCGCCCGAAGATGACTCTTCAGATCTACGGGCAAGATCGATCACCGACTCGGCTTTGCTGGTCGCCTCGTTGAAGGTCTGGCGCAGCTCGGCGACAGTGGCTCCCATCTCTGCCACGCTGGTCGCCTGCTCGTTGGCGCTGCGCGCCTGGTGAGTCGAAGAGTCGAGCAGCTCGGTCGAGGCCGCCGCCAGCGACCGCGAAGCGTCGATCAGCTGGACGATGACGTCGCCGGTCCGCCCCGCCATCGAGCGCAGCGCCTCGGCCAGCCGGCCGAGATCATCGTGCGCGGGGTCCTCCAGGCTCTCGTGCAGCACGCCGCCCGCGACTACCTGGGCGAACGCCACCATGCGGTTCAGCCGCCGCGCGACCCAGCGGAAGTAAAACAGGATGAGCACCGTGAACACCAGGAGCGAGGTGGTCGCCACGCTGCCCAGGGTGCCCTGGAGCGCCCGCGAGCTCAGTCGCTGCGTCGACAGGCCGAGGATCACAAAGCCCAGCGCGTCGGCGTTGCCGTCGCTGGGCTCGCCGAGCAGATCGATCTGGGTCTTTTGCGCGACGACTTTCTCGGTGAAGCGCAGAAGGTCCGGCGTGGTGCTGGGGGCCTGCCCCAGGTGCGCCTCCACGATACCGTGCACCGCTTCTTTGGCCAGGCCCGGCGGCGCAACCGCGACAAGCTCGTGGCCTTTGAGGATGGCGATGTAGCGGACATCATCGTCGGCCCGGACCAGGGCCTTGAGGATCGGCTCGGCCAGCGCCGAGTCCTTGAGCGAGATCGCCAGCCGCAGCTCATAGTCCTTGGCCAGCGTCGCCACCGTCGCATGACCGCGCCGCTCCAGGTCGCCGCGCAGCTGGCTCTCCTGGCGCGAGTTGAAGACCGGCGCGGTCACCGCCGCGGTGGCCGCCACCGCGAACGCCAGCACGAGCAGCGTCTGCAGCCACAAGGAGCCCGGCAGGAGTCGCAGCGACTGGGCGGCCTCGCGCGGCGGGCCAGAGATGGGCGGCATCCGTGACCCGCCTTCAGCCGGAGCTCCGCGCTGCGTCAGCGCGGCGGCGGGCGGCTCGCTTCCAACGTGAGGAGACGACGACATTAGCGGTACACCTGGCCGGCCTTGGCCTGCGCCTGCGAAGAGAGATCGATCCCGAGCTGCTGGGCGGTGTTGGCGTTGATCGAGAGCACCCCGGGGCTCCACTGCGCCGCCGGCAGGGGCAGGCGCGCCTCGGCGGGCTTGGCGGCGATGTCCAGCGCCAGGCGCGCCGCCAGCCGGCCGATCTGCGGATAGTCCGGCGACACCGAGGCCAGCGCTCCCGCCCGGGTCAGGCTGTCGAAGAACCCGAACAGAGCCACTTTGTGCTCCAGCGTGTAGACAAGGAGGAAGTTGAACATGTCCGAGGTGATCAGGCTCGGGTCGGGAAGCAGCCACAGCGCGTCGATGCCCTCGATCATCTGGGTCAGCGCCGGACGCACCGCCAGGCCATCGCTGACCGGCCGCGAGACCAGGGTCACCCCGCTGGCGCCGACGGCCTTGCTGACCTCGGCGACAAAGCCGCTGAAGGTGCGCGGATCGTAGAGCACGCCCAGCCGCTTGGCCTCGGGGTGCACGCGGCGCAGGAGCGCCAGCTGCTGCTCCGGCTGGACCTCCAGACGGACTCCGGTGACGGTGCGCACCGCCGGCGCGGCGGACCCCAGGACCATGCAGTAGACGATGGGCAGCTGCGGCTGGCGCGCCTGAATCACCTGGATGGCGCGCTGGCCGATTGCCAGAGCGACCTGGGGCTCGGCGCGCTGCAGCTGGGCGGCCAGATCGGGGCTGGTGAGCTCCAGGACGGGCGGGTTTGGCAGCGCCGCCTTCGCCGCGCTGAGCGCTTCCCTGTACTGCGCCACCCGGCTGTCGGTAACGATGACGACGGGGGCTGCGAAGGCGCGGCTCTGCCACGCTAATAGGAGCAGACATCCGGTGACAAGAACGCGCGTTACGTACCCAAGGTACGCGCGGCGCCGCGCCCGCGTATTGCAAGCCGGCTTCATCGATTTTCCTCCTGGGAGGGCTCCGGGGCGTGCTCCGGGGCATGCTCCGAGGCGTGCTCCGGGCCTTCCGGGGCGGCGACGCTCGGGTGGCGCAGCTGGGCTAGCAGCTCGCCAATGGCTGCCAGGGCTAGCGACTCGCAGCTGCCGCCGCTCTCCTGGGCCGCGCGGGGCATGCCGTCCACCACTGCCCCGGACTGCGTGACCGTCCAGCCGCCGGCCGCGCGCAGGGCGAGCAGGCCCAGGGCGCCGTCGCGACCCATGCCGGTCAGCACGATGCCGAGCGCCGCGGCGCCATACGCTGCTGCCGCAGAGAAGAACAGGGAGTCGGCGCTGGAGGCCAGCCGATCGCTCTCCGCCCGGCGGCTGCGGACGATCCCGCGCTCGACCTCGAGGTGGCTGTGGCGGGCCGCGATGTAGACGTGCCCGGGAACCAGCTCCTTGGTCCCATCGACAGCGTGCAGCGGCACCGCCAGCCCCTGACCCAGGGTCGCGGCGAACCGCGTCCCGAGCTCGAGCGGCAGGTGCTGGGCGATGACCAGCGGCGGCACCCTCGGCGTCACCTGGGCCAGCAAGATCCGCAGCGCATCCAGGCCGCCAGTAGAGGAGGCGATCACCACCAGCTCGCAGGTGCGCGGCCGCTGCAGCGGCACCTTGCGCGCATCCTCGTTGCGGCTCTTGGCCGCCACCAGCTGGGACGCCAGCTGGGCCACCGCGGCGGGCGCGCCCTCGCCGACCAGGACCGGCTTGTCGAGCACGGTCACCCGCTCGGGAGGCAGTCCGGCCAGCATCGCCCGATGTTCCTTGTAGCGCATCATGACGCTCAGCAGGACCACCGCCCCGGTCGAGCGGTGCATCAATATGCGCGCCGCGGCCAGCCCATCGAGCTTGGGCATCATCACGTCCATGACGACGACGTCCGGGTGCAGCTCTTCGCACAGGCGCAGCGCCGCCTCACCATCGGCGGCCTCGCCCACCACGGTGATGCCGCGGGTCCGCCCAAGGAGCTGGCCGAGCAGCAGGCGGAAGCTCGCGCTGTCATCGACCAGGAGGACGCGACACGGCGAGCCCAAAGGCGGCGAGTCCTTGGCGCCGACGATCGTCACTGCGCCCTCCCGAGCAGCCCGGCCACTACTTCAAAGAGCTGGCCGCGCTCGAACGCGCTCTTGGACAGGTAGGCCGCGGCGCCGGCGGCCTCACCGCGCCGCCGCTCTTCTTCGCTGTCGAGCGATGAGAACAGGACCACCGGGACCGTCCTGGTCCTCTGATCGGCGCGCATGCGCGAGATGAGTCCCAGACCGTCCAGGCGCGGCATGCGCACATCGGAGACGACCAGGTCGACCTTCTCGCTGCGCAGCAGCGTAAGCGCTTCATCCCCATCGGCGGCGGTGTGAACCAGGTAACCACCCGCCTCGAGCAAGCTGCGCAAAAGGGTCCGCGTGGTAATCGAGTCGTCGGCGACCAGCACCACCGGTGTCGCCGGCACCGGCGCCTTCTTCGCCGCTTCTGGCGCCGCGGCAAAGACCATCGACTCGACCGTCCGCGCCTCCTGCAAAAGGGCGGGCAGCGACAAGACGAACAGCGCCGCGCCGCTTGGGGACAGGGCCACTGCGCTCAGCAGGTCATGCTCGCGCAGCTCGGGCGGCAGCGGTCGCAGGATCAGCTCCTCTTCACCCAGAATCTGCGAGCACAGTAGCGCCACCTTCGCCCCCGCCGTGCGCAGCACCAAGAGCGGCAGCCGCGGCGGCAGCTCCCGCGGGGCCTTGAGCCCGAGCAGCCCGCCGAGCCGCGCCACGGTGAGGGTCTTGTCGCCGTCGCGCAAAAACATCCGCGTCCCGGCGCGGATGAGCTCCGCGATTGGCACGAGCATGATGTTTTCAACGGCGGCCTGCGGCAGCGCGAGCGTGTGATCCCCCTCTCTTATTAGTAACATATTGGACGCTGCCACGGTCAGCGGAAGCACCATCTCGGTCCGCGCGCCCATACCGATGGTCGAGCTGATGGTGACCTGGCCGTGTAGCCGCGACACCGCTTTTTTGACTACATCAAGGCCCACTCCGCGACCGCTCAGCTCAGTCACGGTATCGGCGGTGGAGAAGCCCGGTGCGAAGAGCAGGGCGAGCAGCGCTGTCTCGTCCAGATCCGCGGCCTGGGTGGCGGTGATGAGGCCGCGGGAAATCGCCTGCTCGCGCACCCGCTCGACATCGATGCCGCGCCCGTCATCGCTGACGCTTATCAGCAACAGCTCACCGCGCTGCTCAAGCTTCACGGTGATCGTGCCCCGCGGCGGCTTGCCGATGGCCTCCCGTACTTCGGAGGCTTCAATCCCGTGGTCCACGGCGTTTCGGACGAGGTGGATGAGCGGGTTCTTCAGCTCCTCGAGCAGCGCCCGGTCGAGGTTGACCTGCTCTTCATGGAGCACGACCTGCGCCTCGCGCCCGGTGATCCGGCAGGCCTCGCGCGCGGCGCGCTGCAGCGGCTCCAGGATGAGATTGGCCGGCACGAGCCGCATGGCTCGCAGCTCATCTTCAAGTCGCACCGCCAGAGCCATCAGCAGCTCGGCTTCGTTTTTCAGCTCGCGGCGCAGGGTCT
>DAOMZC010000209.1:0-8686 GCA_035437965.1 Pseudomonadota bacterium | reverse complement strand
TCTAAATTAGTTATCATAACTTATATATTACTTCTTCTAATTAGTTTAAAAAGAGGAGTTATTTACTTGGATTAATGCAGGGCCAATACTTTAATATAATTCCAATAGTGTCTTTGGCCAGAGAAGAATCTTTTTCTAAGAAAGCCAGAATGCATGAAGAGAGTTGTTAATGAAAGAATCCCACATTTTGTGATCTAAGTAATGGATTTAAACATTGTTGATAGATGAGGGACGCCGCCGGACTGGGAGTGTGTGCTGCGAGTTCCCGCGGCCCGGCTGCGGCTGTACGGAAAAGACTCTGCCCGCCCCGGTCGCAAGATGGGTCACTACTGCGTGCTCGCCCGCGACTGCGAGTCCGCGCTGCGCGCTGCGGAGTCGATCAAGCAGCAGCTGCTTGCCCGAGCCGGCGCCGGAGCGCGACCCCCGCCCAAAGACGCAGACGCCGCAGCTGCAGATCCTGAGCCGACCGGATTCGGGGAAGTAATCCACCACGGGCCTTCCTGACCTCATGCGGGCGACGGTGCGCTTGGTGAAAGGGGCCCCGCCGCTGGTACCGGCCGTTTTCTTGAGCGATTGGGCGGCCTTGACCGAGCCCGAGTAAGGATGCAACGCTAGGCGGATGTCTTCCAGCAGCACCTCACTCAAGGTAGGCGAGGTCGGGGAGCTGTTTCGCCAGCACGGGCCGATGGTCTACCGGCGCGCCTTCCGTCTGCTCGGGCGGCGGGAAGACGCCGAGGAGGCGACGCAGGAAGTGTTCATCCGCGTCATGCGCAGCGCCAGCAGCTTCGAGGGGCGCAGCGGGGTCACGACGTGGCTGTATCAGATCACCACCCACTACTGCCTGAACCTGCTGCGCGATCGCGCGCGTCGGCGGCAGCTGTGGCAGGAGAACGCCGCGCCCGACGAGGCGCCCGGCGGTCCGGCGGCAAGTGAGCTCCTCCACCTGCGGCGCCTCCTCGCCGAGGCCGACGAGCAGCAGGCGCGCGCCGCGGTCTACGTCTACCTGGACGGCATGAGCCACGAGGAGGCCGCCGAGCTGCTCGGCGTCTCCAAGCGCACGGTGGGCAACCTGATCGACAGGTTCCTCGCCTGGGCCCAGCAGCGCAGCGCCGCCAGCACGCCCAAGCCCTGAGCTGTGGTCTGGGCGGAGTCCGCGATGCGGCCGGCTGCGCGGCCGGTCTCACGGTCGTGTCCGCCGGAGAAGGTGAATTATTAGCGCTGTCGGGGCTTGACTTTTGTTCAGCTGCCTGTGGTAGCTTTCCCCACAGCTTTCATGGCCGACCAACTCCTTACCGATCTTGCATCGCTTCACATCTCCCGTGACGACAGCGGGGATGGCGGGCCGCCGCGGCGCGGCGCGCTCGGGCTCCTCGTGCTGGCCGCGGCGCTGCTTGCGGCGGCGGTGCTCGGGTACCTGATTGTTTATCCCGCGCTGCAGGCGCGCATCTTCAAGACAAAGGTGGCGCTGACCGAGATCGCGCTGGTGTCGCCGGCGCAGGCGCAGGTCGAGCTGACCGCCACCGGCTACGTCGTGCCGCAGACGCTGTCCAAGGTCGGGGCCAAGGTGACGGGCCGGGTGGCGCAGGTGCTGGTCCGCCAGGGGCAGCAGGTGCGCAGCGGGGAGGTCCTCCTGAAGCTCGACGAGATTGCCGAGCGCTCGGCGATCGTCGCGGCGCGGGCGCGGGCGCTCACCGCCGAGGCGCGGGTGCAGACAGCGCGCGCCAACGTCGCCGAGACCATCGAGCAGGCGCGGCGCGCGCGGGGCCTGTTCCAGCGCGATGTCGGGCCGCTCGCCAGCGCCGTGGATCTGGAGGCGCGGGCCGCGGCGCTCAGCGCGGCGGTCAAGGCCGCCGAGGCCGAGGTCCGCGCCGCGCAGGCCGAGGTGGCGACGCAGAAGACGGCGCTCGATCAGCTCACCGTGGCGGCGCCGATCGACGGCACGGTGCTGACCAAGCCGCCGGAGCTCGGCGAGGTCGTCGGGCCGCAACAGAGTCTGCTCGAGCTCGCCGACCTGTCGCGCGAGTCGCTGGTCGTCGAGACCGACGTGCCCGAGGGGCGGCTCGCGCGGGTGCGCGTCGGCGGCCCGTGCGAGATCGTGCTCGATGCCTACCCGAGCCAGCGGCGGCGCGGCAAGACGCTGGAGATCCTGCCGCGGGTAAGCCGCGCCAAGGCGACGGTGGCGGTGAAGGTGCAGTTCGCCGACGACGTGGCCGGCGTCCTGCCCGACATGGCGGCGCGGGTCAACTTCCTCAGCAAGGAGCTGACCCGCGAGACCCTGCAGCAGGTGCCCAAGGTCCTCCTGCCGGCGGCGGCGCTGACCGAGCGCGGCGGAACCAAGGTGGTCTTCGTGTTCAACAAGGACACCGAGCGGGTGCAGAGCACCCCGGTCGTGCTCGGCGCGGCGCTCGGCGGCGGCTTCGAGCTTGCCTCCGGTCCGCCGCCCGGCACCCGCCTGGTGCGCGATCCAGCGCCGACACTCAGCGACGGTCAGCGCGTACAAGAAAAGGGAGAATAACGAGCGATGAGTGAGCTGCCCACCCCAAGTACCAGCCCCGATTCCGCAGCCCGCCCGAGCGAGGTGGCCGAGCACATTTTGCCGAGCGCCGGCCCGGCCCTCATCCAGGTGCGCGGCGTGGGCAAGACCTACTTCCGCGGCAAGGAGCCGACCGCGGTGCTCAAGAACCTCGACCTGCAGGTCCCGCAGGGCGCCTTCGAGGCGCTGATGGGTCCTTCGGGCTCGGGCAAGTCGACGCTGCTCAACCTCATCGCCGGTCTGGATCGGCCAAGCTCGGGCAGCATCGTGGTGGCGGGCGCCGATCTTACCAACCTGTCCGACAGCGCGCTGGCCAAGTGGCGGGCGCGCACCATCGGCTTCATCTTCCAGACCTACAACCTGATGCCGGTCCTCACCGCGCAGGAAAATGTCGAGCTGCCGCTGCTGCTCACCAACCTCTCCGCCAAGGAGCGGCGGCAGCGCGCCCAGACGGCGCTGCGGGTGGTCGGCCTGGCCGATCGGATGGGTCACTACCCGCGCCAGCTCTCGGGCGGACAGGAGCAGCGGGTGGCGATCGCCCGCGCCATCGTCAACGACCCCATGCTGCTCGTCGCCGACGAGCCGACCGGTGACCTCGACCGCCAGAGCGCCGACGAGATCCTGAATTTGCTCCTGACCCTGAACCGCGATCTGAAAAAGACCATCATCATGGTCACTCACGATCCGGCGGCGGCGGCGCGCGCCTCGCGGACGCGGCGCCTGGACAAGGGGGCGCTCATATGAACCTGGTCGGCGTCTCGGTAAAAAATGTCGGTCGTAACAAGCTCCGTACTGTGCTTACGGTGCTCGGCATCGCGGTCGCGGTGGTGGCGTTCGTGCTCTTGCGCACGGTGCTCACCGCGTGGACGGTGGGGGCGGACTTCGCGGCCAAGGATCGCATCGGCACCCGCAACAAAGTCACCTTCATCATGCCGCTGCCCAAGCGCTACCTCGAGACCATCCGCAACGTGCCGGGCGTCGTCGACTCTTGCTACGCCAACTGGTTTGGCGGCAAGGATCCGAACCACGAGCGCGAGTTCTTCGCCTCGATGGCGGTGCAGACCCAGACCTTCTTCTCGGTCTTTGACGAGATCATCGTCGCGCCGGCCGACAAGGAGCGCTGGCTGAGCGATCGCAAGGGCGCGATCGTCGGCGATGTGCTGGCGCGCAAGCTCGGCTGGAAGGTCGGCGACAAGATCACCCTGACCGGGACGATCTATCCGGGCGACTGGCAGTTTCAGATTGATGGGATCTACGGGGCGACCCGCAAGGTGGTCGACCGATCTTCGTTCTTCTTCCACTGGGACTACTTGAATGAGTCGCTGCCCGAAGGCGCGGTCCAGCGAGATCATATAGGCTGGGTCACCAGCCGCATCAAGGACCCGAGCCGCGCCGCCGACATCAGCGGGACCATCGACAAGATCTTCGATGATCAGGAAATCCAGACCCTCAGCATGAGCGAGCGCGCCATGAACGTGTCGTTCCTTGGGATGCTGTCGACGGTGCTCAAGGCGATCGACATCATCTCGCTGGTGATCCTGGCGATCATGATGCTGATTCTGGGCAACACAATTGCGATGGGCGCGCGCGAGCGGACGCGGGAGTTCGGGGTGATGCGCGCCATCGGTTTCCTGCCGCACCACATCGCGATCTCGGTGCTCGCCGAGTCGCTGGCGGTGGGGGCGCTGGGCGGCTGTCTGGGGCTCCTGCTCGCCTATCCGCTCGTGCAGGGCGGCATGGGGCGCTGGCTTGAGGAGAACATGGGCTCGTTCTTTCCGTACTTCCGCATCGCCGAGACCACGGCGCTGGCGGCGGTCGGGCTGGCGCTTCTCCTGGCGCTCATCGCCGGCATCCTGCCGGCGTATCGGGCTTCCAAGCTCCATGTCATCGAATCCCTGCGCAGGGTAGGGTAGGGGGCGGCCATGATTCCTATTGCTTACAACCTCCGCAGCATGGCGGTGCGGCGTACGACCACGCTCGCCAGCGTGCTCGGGATTGCGCTCGTGGTGTTCGTGCTGGCCGCGGCGCTCATGCTGTCCAACGGCATCAAGGAGACGCTCGGCCGGAGCGGCGGCAGCGACGTGGCCGTCGTCATGCGCAAGGGCAGCGACACCGAGATGGCCTCGAGCATCGAGGCACCGACGCTGGCGCTCATCCTCTCGGCGCCCGGGGTCAAGAAGGACGAGCACGGCAATGCCCTGGGCCTTGGTGATGTGCTGGTCGTCGCGACCATGGACAAGATCGGCTTTGACGGGGTGTCCAACGTCCAGATCCGCGGCGTGCCCGACAGCGTGATGCAGTTTAGAAAGAGCGTGAACATCGTCGCTGGGCGCCGCGCCCAGCCGGGCACCGATGAGGTGATCGTCGGCCAGCGGCTGCGCGGGCGCTTCAAGGGTCTGGACCTCGGCCAGAGCTTCGAGCTGCGCAAGAACCGGCCGGCGCAGGTCGTCGGCGTCTTCACCCACGAGGGCTCTTCCCATGAGTCCGAGGTGTGGGCCGACCTCGATGCGGTGCGCGCGGCGTTTGGTCGCCCGGGCCTGTTCACGGCGGTGCGCGTGCAGCTGGAGTCGGCGAGCAAGTTTGAAGCGTTCGAGGCCGTGGTCGAGCAGGACAAGCAGCTCGGCCTGGATGCAGTGCGCGAGGATCGCTACTACGAGAAGCAGTCGGAAGGAACCTCGCTGTTCGTGACCGCGCTCGGCTCGGTCATTGCGGTCATCTTTGCGATCGGGGCCATGATCGGCGCCATGATCACGATGTACGCCTCGATCGCCAGCCGCGGTCGCGAGATCGGGACGCTGCGGGCGCTGGGATTTTCCCGCCGCAGCATCCTTATGTCCTTCCTGCTGGAGGCGCTGGCGCTGGCGCTGGTCGGCGGGGTCCTGGGCGTGCTCGCTTCGCTGCTGATGGGGAGCGTGAAGTTCTCGATGATGAACTTCGCCAGCTGGTCCGAGATCGTCTTCTCTTTCACTCCGACCCCGGGGATCCTGATCTCGGCGCTCGTCTTCGCCGGCCTCATGGGCCTGTGCGGCGGCTTCTTCCCAGCGCTGCAGGCGGCGCGCATCTCACCCGTGCGCGCCATGCGCGAGTAGCCGCATCAGAGCTCGGACGGCTGTTCCTTCTTCGGCGGCTTGCTCTGGGTGAGCCGCTCCATCGCATACTTGGCCAGCTGGGTCAGGAAGAACGAAGACAGACTCACCACCGCGGCGCGGCCAATCTCTTCGCTGAGCGGTCGCTGCTCGGGGTGGCGCGCCCGCTCGGGGTGACGGAAGACCTCGGCCGCCGCGTGCAGGCGGTCGGTCAAGGGCGGGTGCTGGCGCTTGCGAGCGCTGTGCGCGATCAGAAGCCCGCCGCCGACCACCGCGACCACGGCGCCCGCCCCGGCGATCGCCAGCGGCAGCGCGCTGTGGGTCACCTCGTGCGCGACCTCCACCACCTTCTGCTTGCGCTGGGCCAGCGACTCCAATGTATGCGAGAGCTGGGTGCGCAGCAGATCCGCATCGGCCTGCAGCTTCTCCTGCTCGGGGTCGGACTCCGTGCTCTGCCGCGCCGCCGCCTCATCTTCGGGCGTGCTCACCGGCTTGTCGCCGGGGAAGGTCAGGTGGTGGGTGCCGGGGTGGCTCGGCCGCTCGCTGCGCAGGCGGACGCGGATGTCCGGATGTTCGAACTTGTTCAGGTCATGGGCGTTCATGTTCCTTGCTCCTTATTCTTCTGCGGCTAGCGCGCGGTCTACGCCAATCGCTCCTTGAGGAGCCGGACATCTTCCTTGATGTTCTCTTGCGTCTGCGGCACCGGCTTCTTGGGCAGCATGCTGTAGCCGATGCCGACCGTGCCGCCGGCGAGCACCAGCAGCGCGCCCCCGACAATCGCCGCCACCAGGGCCTGCGCGCCAGCCGCCAGCACCGCCGCGACCAGCAGCATCGCCACGCCGAGGATCGCGACGACGGCGCTGATCCCCGCGGCAATGGCGAAGCGCTTGAGCGCGACGACCTCCTTGAGCGCCTCGTGCCGCGCCAGCGCGACCTCGGCCTTGATGAGCGCCTGCGACTCTTCGAAGGCTTCCTTGATCAGGTCAACCGTGGACACCTCGGAGCGGGGATCTCTTTCCATGGCAGAACTCTCCTGCGCGGCCGGCACCAGGTCCCGGTCGGCGAGCGCTGACTCGCCGGCGGCAGCGCGCTCAAGGTTTGTGATGTTGGTGTAAAGGAGCATCCAATCGCCATAGGGAATCTTGGAGTCATTGATGATCTTGGCGAGCGCCGGGAGCTGATTCTGTACCCGCGGGTGTGGCCCCGCGACCGGCTGCCGCGCGAGCTCGTGCCACAGCTTGTTCAGGTGCTCCTCCAGCTGCTGCGCCTTTGCATCTTCGGTAAGGTGGGCGGGGGCGGACATCATCTCGCGTACGATCGCGGCGCGGACGCGGCTTTTCAGCTCGGGCGTCGCGCGGATGAGAAGATCCGCCGGATACAAGTAGAGCTGCACCCCTTTACCTGCGAGCATGCGGGGATTGCTGGCGATGATCGGATCGAGCGCGCTGCGACCAAACCACTTGAGCACCCGCGTCGGCGCCTGCATGACCTTGGGCACGGGCTTTATCTGAACTTCGATGTGCGCCTTGTCGCACGCCGCAGCGAGCCCTTGCAGGACCTCGTCGTACGCCCCTTCTCGCGGCTGGATGAACACGTGCTCGTCTTCCCAGCGCCGCGCCATCGAGACGAGCTTCAGCACCGGCACGACAAGGAACGTGATCAGGAACGAGAGGAACATTCCCAAGGTCAGCGGATAGCCGGAGAAGATCGTCCGCAGCACGCTGCCGCGCTGCTTGCGCGAGGGAACGATCCACGCCGTCAGTCCGCCCACGATCATCGGTATCACCACCGCCAGCGCGATCCAGACGATGCGCAGGGTCTCTTCGCCGATCCAGTCGTGCAGCGGAATGAACGCCACCGCCCACGCCGCCACCGAAGGCAGGAAGCACCCGAGCACCAGCAGCGGCCACACGATCGACAAGATCAGCGCGACCGACAGTCCGTTCTGCTTGCGCGACGACAGCCGGCCGAACAGCCCCGAGATCGACCACCCGAACAGGAGCTGCAGCAGGTCGCCAATCTTTCTACTTAGCATGGATAGGAGCGCCGAGATGATAGCCATGACGACCTCTTGCCAGCGGGCTTGGGGAGCCGGCCCCGGATGGGGGGCCGGGCTCCTGAGCGCTGCGTGTTCACATTCCATGCCAACTAAACCTGCGTCGCTGCGCAGTTTCCGCCGCCCGGCCGAGCTGTGCGCTGTGAAGACAGTGTGCGTTTTTGCCGCGCCCAAGCCGGCGCGGGTGGGCCCTTCGCTTACACGACCGCGCGCGCTTCGGAGGCCGGCTAGCACACTTTTTTCGGCGGCCCACTTTCGGCTTGCCCAAAATAGAGCTCCTACGGGTCTCAGCTAGACAGGAAGCGAGTGGCGCCATGAATGCCCAAGATTTTGCACGCCTGCGCCCGGGGGAGGCCGACTGTCCTTCCGACCTGGCGCTCGATCGACTGCACGCCGGCGAGCTGCCGAGCGCCGAGTCGCAGCGGCTCACCGCGCACGTGCAGACGTGCGCGAGCTGCCCGGCCCGGCTGGCGATGCGGCAGGCCGGCTTCGGCGCCGTGCCCGAGGTCGATCCGCGACCCCTCTTGTCGACCATCCGGCGCCGCCTGCACGAGTCCGAGGCGGTCCCGGCGGGCCGGCGGTGGCTGCGCCAGCTCGGGATGTTCTTCGCGCCGATGGCGGCGGCCACCGCGGCCCTGGCCGTCCTCCTGGTGATCCGCAAGGGTCCGCCCGAGCACCCGGGCGGGTCGCCGCCGACCGCCGGCGCGCCCGGCACCGATGTCGTGCGCGCCAAGGGCGGCCTCGGCCTGCACGTCTACCGGCACCGCGGCGGCCCTGGCAACGACCCGAGCAGCGGCCCGAACAACAGTCCGAACAGCGGCCTGGCGGCGCCAGACTCCAGCGGCCAGGCCACGCTCAGCGGCGAGCGGTTCGCGCCCGGCGATCGCCTCCGCTTCGTCGTCGATCTGCCGACCAGCGGTCAGGTCTCGATCGTCGGCATCGAGGCGTCCGGCAGCCTGTACGTGGCCTGGCCGAGCCCGGGGAGCCCCGAGCCGACGCTGCGCCCCGCCG
>DAOMZC010000208.1:0-8708 GCA_035437965.1 Pseudomonadota bacterium | reverse complement strand
GCGATGTAAGGGAGGAGGTCGGCGTCATCGGCAGCGGACCTTCAGGCAAGCCAGCTCTGCTCGCGCCCGTGCTGATCAACAGCAAGATCGGAATCTACCCCTACGGCGAGATCCGCTGCGTTAGCGAGACCGAGACGACCACCCAGCGGCAGTGGAAGTTCGCCGAGGGGGCCCTGGTCGTAACTGGCGAGACCGTCGTCGAGCGCCTGTGCAACAAGAAAACCAGGAAGACGCAGAGGCTGAGCGAGCGCCATCGGCTGAACTTCCCCTGAAAAGCACCATCCGTTCACCGCAGCGAGGGGCTGCGCAGGAGGCCATGTACGCTCGCTCCGTGGCCGGGCCGATTTCCGCTGAGCGTGCTCAATGCTGCCGTCAGGACCTCGCGACTCTAGACGCGGGTGCCTAAACAGGTCGGCTCGTCTCCTTGGATGAACTTCAAAGTCTCATCTCTGAGACTGTTAGTCTCACTCCTGAGACTGCACGAGTGCTCGGCACTCAACGACAGCCTACCCAGGCGATCAACCAACCCCGTCACCTCCAAATCTCCGACGAGAGACCTCCAGCACTGCCCCATCCGTGGCGATCCCACCAAGCGGCATGGCGCTTGCGTATTAGCGGGCTCACAAGGCCAGCGGCAGTTCCTCTGCCCGTCGCCTTGAAAATCGTACTCGGGGGGATCGACGCTATGAGCTGTACTTTAAGCAAGCAGTGTTCGACGAGGAGCCGAGTACTTGACCGGTCGTTGATCAATGAACGCATTTGGCGAAATCGAGTAGGGGGGAAATCATGGCACTGCTTACCTTCGGAGACTTTGTCCTCGACACTGCCGACAAGCGGGTTCTTCGTCATAATCGCCGCGTCGGGCTGGCTGGCATGCCGCTCGAGGTGCTCTGCTATTTTGTCGAACATGCCGCCGACGGTCGCATCGTGACTCGAGACGAGCTACGCAAGCAGATCTGGCGCTGCAAGGTGGAAGACGGGACCATCCGCTCGTGCATCAGCAATCTCCGGGAGGCGCTGGGAGATCCAGTCGCTCGTCCGCGCTACCTGGAGACGCAAGGCAGGGCGGGCTGGCGCCTGCTGCGGCCCGTATCCCGGCTGCCCCGGCATTCGCGCAGCGTCCTGCCCCCAGCGCCCGGGGGAGCCTACGACGCAGCCTACTATGTGTCGCGCCCTGCTGAGGAGAAGATGCTGTCAAGCTGCCTGCAAGCGCCCGGACGAGCCGCGGTGATCTTCGGCCCGCCCGGCTCGGGCAAGCGTCTACTGATTGAGCACACGATTGCGAAAGCCTTACAGGATGAGATCAGGCCGCTCGGGCGTGCCCTTCGCGTCAGCGTTCGCTCTGCAGCTGTGTCGCCTGCAGCCTCGCTCGATGAGCTGCTCAAGGAAGTCGGCCGGCTCCTCCTTCAGGCCAGCGGACAGCCGGATGAGGGCTCGCGCCGGACTCTGGAAGCGCTCTGGAGTTCTCCGATCCCGGCCAAGGAGAAGCTCCGCGAGCTGCTGCTCCACATTCTGGCACCAGGGGCCCCGAGCGCAAAAGTGCAGCCGATCGCCCTGGTGCTGTATGAGGCCGACTGCCTCGCAAGCTGCGGCTTTCAAGAAGATGTGTTCAATATGCTGCGCGCCTGGCAAGACGATCCGTTTCTCGGTTCCATGCGCCTGCTCATCGAGACCAGCTTGCCATCGCGCCTGTTCCCGATGGGGGGCCAGTCCTCACTATGGACCAAAGTGCACCGGGTCGATGTCTCGCGCATCAATTGGGAGCAGCTCTTGCGACTGGCGGAGCTGCACCACGTCCCTTCCTCGAAGCTGGAGTGCGATCGGCTGGGCGAGCTTGTGGGCTGGAACGTGTATCTGTGTCGCGTGGCGCTTTTCCACGCGGCGGTGCGCGGACTGTCACTGGGCGCCGTGCTCGACGCCTATCAGCCCGAGCAGCGAGCCTTTGGCGCGTTTGCAGATCACTTGGAAGACCTGAGCCATGATCTAGAGCACCTCGATGCGACCGGCGCGTTTTCCAAGCCTATCGGCTTGCTGCTCAAGGAAGCCGCGGACGGCGTGTCACTACCGCTGGAGACCGCCTGGCGCCTCCTGCGAAAAGGCGTGGTCGCCGCGACCGAAACCCGCGGTTGCTTTCGCAGCCGCTGTCCTTTGTACACGGATTTTTTTCGAGTCGCCCAGTCATAAATCATTGCGGGCCGCATACCCGCCCAATCAGTGTAAACCCTTCCTGAGCTCCTCGATAAGGTCGCGGAGCGCCGCAATCACTGCCTCGGGCTGTTCCAGCGGGATCATATGGTCGGTGTTGGCAACCATGATCTGCTTACCGCGAGAGGACAGGCGGGCCAGCTCAGCTTGTAGCTCGTGCCTCCAGATCCGGCGGTGCTCGGCTTGTTCCGCGGTCTGGCCTGCTTGCTCGCCCGTTCTTCCGCCGGCCGTCAACACAACCACCGGCAGCGCGCCGAGCTTGCCGGAGGCCCGAAGCTGGTCGGCGCTCTCTGCGAAGGTGTCCATCTCGTCACCTGCCGAGCGAATGGCCTTGGGGGTCAGGAACAGGGCGAGCAGTTCCTGCACCGCTTGCGGAGGGAGGCGGCGGAGTGTGATGTCGGTCGTATCCCAGCCTGCCAGCGCGGGGACCAGGCGGAGTAGACCGAAGCGGAGACCAATCAGCCCGAGATCGATCTCACGCTGCATCTGGCGTCGCCGCTGTTGCGGCGTCAGCCCGCCTGCCTCGTGAATGCGAGTCATGAGATCCTCGTGGCTGGCATCGATCAGGACCAGCCCCGCCACCTGATCCGGAAAGCGGCGCGCGAACAGCCGAATCGTAAAGCCGCCAAACGAATGCCCGGCCAGGACGTACGGCGCCCGCTCGCCGGCCCGGTCGAGCAGGGTGTGGAGCTCCTCGACGATGCGCTGGCTGGTCCGCGGCGTCGGGCCGGGATCGCTGAAGCCATATCCCGCTCTGTCATAGGCGCACACCCGCGTCCACTGCGCCACCTTAAGATGGACGAGCACCCAGCTGTTGCTCGGCATCCCCAGGCCCGTATCAAGGACTACCGTAGGGCTGCCCTGCCCAGAGCAGTGAAGGTGCAGCCGATAGCCGCCCACATCGACGAGCTGACCCGGGGCCCGGTAGCGACGTGCGGCTTGCCGGCTGGCGATGGATTCGTAGATCGCGCCGCTGGCGAGCAAGACCAGCAGCAGCCCCACAAGTCCCAGCAGCCCATAGCCCAGCAGTCGGCCGATGCGCCGCAGCACCCAGCGGGGACCTGACGTAGGCCCAGCCGTGCGCGTATGATCTGTGGACATGGAGGCCTCCTCGCTCACAAGACGCAGGCGAGGCCACATGGTCGCACACAATCAGGAAATCGGCAGAGCCACCCGAGGCGTCATGCTGCACCCCGTCGCAGCTCGGGCTGACAGGCGAGGGACCCGGCTCGCCTTCACCCCCGAGGCCGTGGCTTATAAGTCCGGTCGCCATCGGTCAGCAGCAGTCTCCGATCGACTTGCTCCACGGCGAGCGTGAAGCGTGGCCCGCCCAGCGGCTGGCAGCGACCATCCAGATATACCACGGCATAGGTGCCCTGCAGCGGCACCGCCGGCTCCTCGAACGGATCGAGCAAAAACATCGCGGGCGCGCGAAACCGCGCGGGCGGAAACCAGCGCATGAGCTGCCGGCTGCCCTGCTGGATGCCGACGCGGTAACCGCGCGCATCGGCCGGCGCGCGCGAGAGCAGCGCGAGCTGATTGGCCACGCGGAGCCGCTCCGGCCCCATCGCCGGCAAGATCGACTCCGAGCTCGGCGGCGGCGTGGCCAGCGGCAGGTTCTGGGCTTCGTAGCCCCGAGCGACGCTGCGCTGACGCCAGGCACGCCAGACGCAACGCCGCGCGCAGAACACTCCGCGATGATTCAGCTTCAGGATCTTTCCACACTGGGCGCAAGTTCTTTTGTCCATGTCTCCAGCTTGATTCAGGCGGAAGCGCCCGATCGTTGATCTATCGTTGATCTTGCGTTGGCCGATCGTTGGCCGCCCCGGGCGGTTTGCCGCGTCGATGCTCCGGGCGCTCTGCTGCCAAGCCATCCGGCCCGCTTTGCCAGCAAGAGCGCCCGGCCGATTTGCCAGCAAGCAAGCCGGGCGGGTCGGCCAGCAAGACCGGGCCGCCAATTCACCTGGGACGCAATTCCCCTCGCATTCCAATCACTTAGGGTCACCCCCCGGGTCGGCCAGGAGTATCTTGCTGGCAAAGGGGTCCGATTGATTTGCCAGCAAGTGAGCCAGACCGGTTTGCCCGCCAGACCACCCGGGGAGACTTGCGCGCAAGCCATCCGGAGCGCTTTGCTGCAAACCGCTCGGGCGCGCTCTGAAAAATTTGCCAGCGCGTCTTCCGGTCGAGGAGAACAACGAGCGCCTGAAACCTTCAACGATTGATCAACGATCGCCTGAAATCTCCAACGATTGATCAACGATCGCCTGAAATCTCCAACGATCGATCAACGCTGGACAACGATCTGCCCCAAAGAATCAACGCAAGTCCAACGATCCACCAACGCAAGCACGGGCTATCTTCTTTTCTGCGATGTAAGCCGACGGACACACAAGAGCCCCATCGGTTCCTGATTCAGGATGTCGGCACCTCGGTGGGCCTGGATGTGTACGGCGGCAACCTCATCGACGCCGACCTCGTGCGCCCGGGAGACGACGGCAAAAACGGCAACGACCTGTTCCGCGAGACCTTCCCGATCGTCGGCCTGCGGGTGCCCAATCCGACCTCGATCGAGGTCATCGCGGACGGCCAGAAGGGCGGACCGGCGCAGCTGCGGGTCCACGCCAAGAGCGCCCCTTCGCTGATCCTGCCGCAGCTCGACAGCGCCGGGCGCGACCTCGATGGCGAGATCCTGACCGACTACATCCTGCAGCCCGATGTCCCCTACCTGAAGATCGTCACCACCTACAAGGCGGCCGCCGACGAGCCCCCCGGCCGGTCGCTGGTGCTCGGCGATTTCCTGTCGTTCGGGGCGTCGCTGACCGTGCTGACGCCGGAGGCCGGCTTCTCCGACCCCGTCGGCACCGCCGCGTTCATCGCCTCGGTGGGCGAGCGGACCTCGTACGGCTACCTCAGCGCCGAGGGGCCGCTGCAGCTGCCGATCGTCGACGCCTCGGGCACGGTGACGTTCCTCAAGACGGCGCCGCTGCCGGCCTCCGGGGAGCTCAGCATCACCCGCTATCTGGTGGTCGGCAGCGGGGATGCGGCGTCGGTGATGACGCCGATGTACGCGCTCGGCGGGCAGGCCACGGTGAAGCTGCAGGGGACGGTGCGCGACGCCGCCGGGGAGCCGGTGGCGGCGGCCCGGGTGTCGCTGCTGCCGGCGCCGTACGGCCCGCAGCAGCACCTTTTCACCCAGGCCCGCTGCGACGACCAGGGGCGCTACGAGCTCGCGGTCCCGGCGGGCGACTATGTAGCGGTGGCGACGGCGATCGGGCGGCTGCGCGGCGCCCCGAGCGCGGTGTCACTAACGACCGCGACGGCCGCGACGGCTCTGGATCTGACGCTCGCGCCGCCCGGGCTCGTCGAGCTCGACATCGGTGAGGTGCGCGACGGCCAGCGCCAGCCGTCGCCGGCCAAGGTGTCGTTCCTCGGCCTGGATGTCGAGGCGCCCGATCCGCGCTTCGGCCCCGACCCCACCGAGAGCGAGCGCAACGGAGTGCACGCGGTCGCCTTCACACCCGACGGCCGCGGCGAGGTGACGCTCAAGCCCGGCAGCTACTCGGTCATCGTCTCGCGCGGGATCGAGTTCGAGCAGGCGCGCCTTGCGACCCTGCAGGTGCCGGCCGGCGGCCGCGCCCGGGTGACCGCGGAGCTCGTGCGCAGCGTCGACACCAGCGGCTGGCTCGCCGGCGACTACCACCAGCACTCGCAGGGCTCGATCGACTCGCCGGTCCCCACTGAGCAGCGCGTCATCGAGAACCTCGCCGAAGGCATCGAGTTCCCCGCCGCCACCGATCACGACAACCTCACCGACTACCGCCCGCACATCGCCCGCCTGCACGCCGAGCCGTTCATGAACTCGGTGGTCGGCGATGAGATCAGCGTCAACGGCGTCGGCCACTTCAACGCCTATCCGCTGACCATCGCACCGGCGGATCCCTACGCCAAGATCGGCGCCAAGCTGTGGGCCCGCGATCCGGTCGCCGGCTGGATCGGCAAGCTGCGCGCCGGCGAGACGGCGCCGCTCATCGTCCACGTCAGCCACCCGCGCACCAAGAGCCTGGCCGGCTACTTCAACTTCATCCACTTCGATCCGACGACCGGCTTGAGCGACGAGCCGCTCGATGTCTTCGACGCCATCGAGGTGAACGGCGAGCTCGGTCAGGCGAGCGACTACCTGGCCGAGAACGACGCGGCGCTGCACAAGCGCGCCGTGCAGGGCGTGCCGCACGACATTCCCACCTTGCGCGACTTCTTCGCTCTGCTCAACCAGGGGCGGCCGGTGTGCGCGCTCGGCAACTCGGACACGCACGGGCGCAACGACGGCACCGGGTATCCGCGCAACTTCGTCCGCTTCGGACAGGACGAGCCGGCCAAGGTCGGCGGCGCGCAGCTGGTGGCGGCAATTCATGATCAGCAGGTCGCGGTCTCGAACGGAGTTTTCGTTACCGCGACGATCAACGGCCAGCATGCGCTGGGTCTTGCGCACGCGCTGAACCTGCGCGGGGCCGCTACAGCGACCATCGAGGTCAAGGTGCAGGCGCCGAGCTGGCTCAAGGTCGCGACGCTCGAGGTCTATGAGAACGGCCGCCCGCTGACCCTCAGCAAGCCGGGCGCCGGCCAGCTGGTCGCGGTGGCTCCGGGCACCGCCGGCGCTTCGCTCGGCGCGCCGCTGGACGCCGCGGATCAGAAGAGTCCCAGCGTCCGCTTCGATGGGACGATCACGATCTCACCCCGGCGCGACGCCTGGTATGTGATCGTGGCGCGCGGCACCGGCTCGCTCGCTCCCATCGGACCCGGCGCTCCGTACGGCTACACCAATCCGCTGTACGTGGATCTGGCGGGAGACGGATGGACCGCGCCGGGGCTGTAGTCGCGCTGCTCGCCGTCCTCGGGGTTGCCGCGGGGGCGCGCGGGCACGGCGTCGAGTATCCCAAGCGCGACACGCTGCAGCTGGCGCCGCAGAGCGTGACCCTCCACATCGAGTACGTGATTCCCAGCGCGGAAGAGTCTGCGCTCTTGTCGCGACTTTTCGATCGCGATCGCTCGGGCGGGCTCGATGCGGCGGAAGAGCAGGCGCTGCGCGAGCACCTGTGCCGCCAGGCCGACGCGTTCGTGCGCCTGGAGGTGGACGGGCAGCCGCTGGCGCTCGGGCGCGTCCAGGCCGAGCTCAGCCGACCCGGCCGCGGCGAGCTGCTGGCGGTCGCGCTGACCCTGACCGCGACGATTCCCGGTAGCGCGCCTGCTCACACGCTGCGCCTTTTTGATCGCCACAAAGATCGCGCGCTCGCGGTTCCGGTGCGAGTGGCGGCGCAGGGAGTGCAGCTCACCACCCGCCTGCCACCGCTGCCGCTGCTCGGGGCAGAGCAGCCGCTGCAGCTTGCGTTCGTCCGGCCGCGCTGACGCCGCGCAGGCTCTTCCATTTCGCGCTCTGCAGCTCGCGGTCTGCTGCCAGAAGCTGATGAATCCGTTTCACTGCGGAGGGTTTTTTCGCGCTAAATGCGCGCGTGGTAGCTGCAAAAAAAGGCGCCGCTGTGCCATGGTGCGCGCGCATCAAGCACCGCCCTACGGGCACTACTTAAACGGAGGCAATCATGACTCGTACGTTCTCTCTGGGCATGGCCAGTGGCCGCGGCCTTTCACTCGCTGCGCTCCTACTGCTCGCCTGCGCCGGACCCAAGGCCGCCGCTCCGCCCGCCGCCGCCGCCGCTGGAGGGGCGACCCTCAGCGATGCCGAGCGCGCCAGCGCGGTGAAGGATCTGGAGGCGAGCCGGCAGGCTTTTCTGGCCTCGCTGCAGGGCCTGTCCGAGGCGCAGTTCCGCTTCAAGCCGGCGCCCGACCGCTGGTCGGTGGCCGAGGTGGCCGAGCACATCGCGGTCTCGGAAGACCTGCTGCTCGGAATGATCACGCAGAAGATCATGAGCACCCCGACTCCGCCCGAGCTCCTGGCCCAGGTGCAGCACGATGATGAGCGGCTGCGCCAGCAGGTGATCGATCGCAGCACGCCGCGCAAGGCGCCGGAGATGCTGCAGCCCACCGGCCGCTTCCCGACGCCCGACTCGGTGCGCACCGCCTTCGCCCAGAGCCGCGACCGGACTGTCGCGTACGTGCAGAGCACCAAGGACGATCTGCGCGGCCACGCCGGACCGCACCCGCTGCTCAAGGCCCTGGACGCCTACCAGTGGCTGCTGCTGCTGTCGGCGCACAGCGCCCGCCACACCGCCCAGATCGAGGAGGTCAAGGCGGACCCCAAGTTCCCGCGCACCTAACAGCCTGTTGCAAAAGCGTAGCGAGCGGCCTGAGCGCAGGGCCTGGCGCGCGGAGCGGCCTCGGGGCCGTGAGCACGGCAGGTCCTGTGATCAGGTCGCGTAGTAGCTTTTGAAACAGGCTGCTAAGCCGAGCTGCCGCGAGCGGGGCTCGCACCCCCCGCGCTCACCGAGCTGCCGCAAACGGAGCCCCCGCCGCGCTCACGCCGGACGGGTGCGGCGGGTGCATCCATCCGG
>DAOMZC010000207.1:0-8721 GCA_035437965.1 Pseudomonadota bacterium | reverse complement strand
GGGGCGGCGGGTCGGCGAGCGAGCCCGAGGATCGCTTCGTCCTGTTCGAGCAGACGGTGCCGACGGGTTCCAAGAGCAGCTGGCTTCACCTGCATCGTGACAGCGACGAGATCGCCTGGGTTCTCGAGGGCGAGTTCACGTTCAAGATCGGCGAGCAGGTGACGAGCGGCGGACCGGGCACCTGTGCCTTCCTGCCGCGCAACGTGCCGCACGCCTGGAAGAACAGCGGCGATCGACCGGGCCGGGTCCTTTTCCTCTATACGCCGGCCGGCGCCGGCCGCTTCGTCGAGGAGATGCTCGAGGGACCAGCCGACGGCGATCTCGAGAAGAGGCTGGAGGCGTACGGCTGGGAAGTGCTCGGGCCCAACCCGCTTTAGTCGCTGCAGAGGCTTGCCGCGCCTGCGCCGCCGTTGGTGCAACCTTTGGTAGCCATTAAGACAGTTACGCTAGTTGCGCTACCGCATTTCCACCGCCGAATGCTCGACGTCCTTACGATTGAGCTGCCGCCTGGTCGCGCAGCCGCCGGCCGGGTCGCTGCTGGCCGGGGTCGGGGCGGAGCCGGGGTGGCGGATCCTGGGGGCCGGCTACAGCTCGTTCAGTCCGGTGGTCAGCCGGGACAGCCGCCATGTCCTTTTGCCGCCGCGGCTGGCCACTGCGGGGACCTTCAACCAGCATGCGCAGTCCGCGTACTGGGGTCGGCCGGAAGTCCTGTCCTCGCCCTGGATGCTCACCGCGACGCGGCGGCTGGCGACGGCGGGCGCGGCGGCCTCGGGTGGGGCGAGTGCCCAGACCCAGACCGTGCTGGTCGGCTTCCTCGCCGCCGAGCGCGGGCTGGGTGAGGTGGCGCTGCTGCGCGATGGCGCGCCGCAGCGGCGGCCGTGTCTGGAGGCGCGCCTCGACTGGGCGGGCAGGCCGCTCGCGGCCGGCGCCGAGCTGGCCGGCGAGCCGCTCTTCGTCGGCGCAGACAGCGACGGCGAGGCGCTCGTCCGCAGCTGGACCGAGCAGACCGCGCAGCGCATGCACGCCCGCCGGTGGACGCAGCCGATTCCGAGCGGCTGGTGCTCCTGGTACTACTACTACACGCGGGTGAGCGAAGCGGCGGTGGACGCCAACCTGGCGTGCCTGCGGCAGCAGCGCGCCGCACTGCCGGTGCGCTACGTGCAGCTCGACGACGGCTACCAGAAGAAGGTCGGCGACTGGCTGCACCCGAACGCCAAGTTCCCCGGCGGGCTGGCGGCGCTGGCGCGGCGGATTCGTGCCGCCGGCGCGGTGCCCGGGATCTGGACGGCGCCGTTTCTGGTCCAGCGCGGCTCGCAGGTGTGGAAAAAGCACAAGGACTGGCTGCTGCGCGATCCCGACGGCCGCCTGCGGCGCCTGGGCTATCACCCGTTCTGGGGCGTCCTTGACGGCTACGTCTACAGCCTGGACCCCACCCACCCGGGCGTGCAGGACTACCTGCGCACGGTCTTCAAGGCGCTGTGCGCCGACGGCTTCGAGTACTTCAAGATCGATTTCCTGTTCGCCGGTCTGCGCGCCGGCCGTCACCACGACCCGCGGCAGTCGCCGGTCGAGGCCTACCGCACCGGCCTTGGCTGCATCCGCGAGGCGATCGGCGACCGCTTCCTGCTCGGCTGCGGGGCGCCGCTGCTGCCCTCGATCGGGGTGGTCGATGCGATGCGCATCTCGCCCGATGTGAAGGAGGTCTGGCGGGATCCGGCGATCGCCCTGATTGCCGGCGAGACCGGCCACCCGGCGGCGGAGCTGTCGATCCTCAACTGCCTGACCCGGGCGCACCTGCACGGGGTGTTCTGGATCAACGACCCGGACTGCCTGCTGGTGCGGCGCGACAACACCCGGCTGACTCTTGCGGAGGTGCAGACGCTGGTGTCGGTGCTGTCGCTGACCGGCGGCATGCTGCTCATCAGCGACGACCTGCAGACGCTGGCGGCGCCGCGGCGGGCGCTGCTCGAGCAGGCGCTGCCGCCGGCCGGCGAAGCGGCGCGGGTGCTGGGGGCGTTCTTCGAGTCCAAGCCCGAGCGCTTCGTGCGCACGCGCGCCCTCTCGGCGGACGCCGGCGGCGGCACCGAGGCGCTGGCCGCGGTCATCAACTTCAGCGACCACGTGCTGGCGCGGACGATCCTGCCCGAGGACCTGGGCCTCGCGCCCGGGGCGTACCACGCCTACGAGCTGTGGACGCGCAGCTACCAGCACCTGGGCCGCGGCCAGGCGTTCGTCACCACCCAGCCGCCGCACGGCGTCGCCCTGCTGCTGCTGCGACCGCACCGCCTGCGGCCGCAGGTGCTGACGCTGACCCACCACCTGGGCCAGACCACGGTCCTTGTAGCCGACGAGGTGTGGGACCCGGTGACGGCGACGCTCGTCGTCTCGCTGCACGCCCTGGCGGCGCGCACCGGTGAGGTCCTGCTGGCGCTGCCGCCGCAGTGGCAGCTCGACGCGGCGGGCGGCTCGGCGGGCCTTATGGTGGGCGCGTGGGGTCGTGCACCTTGCGGCGCCTACGTAACCGTGACCTTTACCAGCCCGGGCGGCCTGGAGGTTCTTGCGCTGCACTTTACCGGCCCCCAGCCGAGCGCGGGGCCGAGCCGCTAAAACCGTAAAAGAGTCGCGGACTTGGACCGGCGGATGCGCGCAGGGCGTGACTCTGCGCGCAATGTGGCCTGTAATTGAGGACATGGGCAGCGCCAGTTGGACCGAAGTGCAGGAGCACCTTCGCCGCCGCTATCGGCTGCAGCAGGACGAGGCGCAGTCGTTCCTGCTCGGCTTCGCGGTGGGCCCACCGGACAGCGAGGTGCCGGGAGCCGGCGAGGCGCTGATTCAGGGCGTGCACGGGCAGCACCTGGCGATCGAAGCGCGCGAGTTTGTCCTCTTGCGAGCGGAGGTGTGCAGCGATCGCGCGCTCGATCCGCAAGCGGCGCTCCAGCACAGCGCCAAGCTGGTGCTGGGCGCGCTGGTGCTGGCGGGCAACCACTACGTGCTGCGCTACAGCCTGCCGCTCGCATCGCTGGCGCTGCCGGATCTGGACTACGCCCTCACGTACCTGGCGCGCGAGGCGGCGCTCACCCGCGCCCGCATCGCCCAGCACAACGCCAGCCCCGAGGTGCGCAGCCGCGTCCCCCACTGGACCGAGTAGCCTACGCGGCGACTCGCGACAGGAACGTGACGCGGACCTCGGGCGGGAGGTCGGCGACCTTGACGATCACGCTGTGCAGGTAGTCGGCGCTCACCTCGCCCAGGTAGCGGCCGCAGTGGCTGCCGGCGCCCAGGCGCAGCTCGCCGCTGTTGCGGTCGCGGTAGAGCCAGTAGGACCACTGGTCCCACTCCTCTTTCATGATCTGGGCGAAGCGCGCCTGCTCGGCAAGGGCGGCGCTGACGGTGCTCGGGATGAGCCCGAGCTCGACCATCTGCAGGAGCAGTCGAGCGGTGGCGGTGGCGTCATCGAGCGCCGAGTGGGCCTTGAGCAGCTCGATGCGGAAGTGCTGGCAGGCGCTCTCCAGCGAGCGGCTGCGCAGGTGGCGCAGGTGCCAGCGCACGAACACCATCGGATCGACGACGCGCCCGACATCGATGCGCGCTTCGATGCCGACGCGCGCGAGCTCGGCGTTGAGCAGCGGCACATCGAACCCGGTGGCGTTGTAGCCGCACAGCCACGGCGTCGCCGGCCCTAGCGCCCGCCCGTCCAGATACTCGAGGAAGCGGGGGGCGATGGCGGCGAAGGCGGGCTTGCCGCGGACGTGCTCATCGCGGATGCCGTGGATGTCGCTGGCGCCTTTGGGGATCGGGATCTGGGGATCGATGCGCATCTTGCGCACCGCCGCGTGAACTCCCTGGGCGATGCACACAGCCCCGAGCTCGACCACGCGATCCTGATTGACGTCGACGCCGGTCGTCTCGGTATCGAACACGAAGCCGGGCCAGTCGTGAAACGTCGCACCCGCGGGTATCTCGGTGCCGATAAGCGCCATATCTGTATGGACTTTACGCCACAACCTTGCCTCCCTGTCAACAGCGACTCAGACGCACTTGCTACCTGTTCAGGGCGCGGTTCGGCGTGCCTTGGCGGCGGCTTTGCGCGATACTGCTTAAATGCCGCATATTACCTGGCTGCCGCTTGCCCGACTCGAGGAGGAGTGGGCCTCAGACTTCGGGCCGCAGCAGCTCTTTTTCTGCCCGCTCGTGAGCCTGCAGATGTCGGCCGAGGAGCTCGCGCGCAGCATCGACCGGCCGCCCGACACCGAGGTGCTGGAGGGCCTGGGCGAGTTCCACAGCTGGGGTGGCCGGGTCGGCATGCGGCTGTTTCAGCTGCTGTCGCCCAAGACCCCGGCCGGGCAGACTCCGGGACAGAACGCCGGGCTGAGCGTCTGTCCGCTGGCGCCCACCGAGTCCATCGGCTGGTCGGTCCTGCAGGAGCTCGCCGAGCTGCCGCAGCCGATGCTGTCGCGGGTCATCCGGGTGCACAACCGGGCGATCGATGCGGCGGGGCCGCAGCCCGGCCAGTTCACCGTCTATTATCGCGACTCCCAGGGGACGCAGGTTCCGATTTACTTCGCCCAGACGGCCAAAGAGGCGGGCGAGCTGCGGGGCTTCCTGCGCTGGCACGGAGTCCCGATGGAGCTCGTGGTGGCGCAAATCAAGGAGCCGCCCCGTTAACCGAATCGTTAATCGCTGAGATCTTTCCGGAGAGACCCACATGAGCCAGAGCGACATAAAGCAAGTGATGGAGCAGATCGCCGCCGGGCGGACCTCGAACCTGACCTGTCCGTTCTGCAAAAACGACAAGCTCAAAAAAGGCCTGGGTGACTATGGCCCGGTCTTTACATGTCCATCCTGCCGCAAGTTCATCGAGGCGCCGATGGACGACTTTTAGATCTGTAAGCTCTGGCCAGGCTTGCCTCGGCGGCAAAAGTCTGCGATACGTGAGCGGCTATGCGCTCTCTCCGCTCTGACTCTGCCGACGAAAACGTCATCACCATCGACACCGACTCCGCGCCGCGCATCATGTTCTACGGCGAGGACTTCCTCTGCGAGGACCTGCCGGTAGGCACCCGCGTCATCTACCCGCGGCGCCCGATCAGCGGCCTGCCCAACCCCCGCGCGGCGATCCGCTACGCCCTGCACCACCCCGAGGACATGGAGCCGCTGCACGCCCTCCTTTTCCCCGGGATGAAGGTCACGATCGCGATCGACGACATCTCGCTGCCGCTGCCGCCGATGCAGCGGCCCGACATCCGCGAGACCATCTGCAGCATCGTCCTGGAGATGCTGGCCGATCACGGCGTCGACGACGTGCATATGATCATCGCCACCTCGCTGCACCGGCGGATGACCGAAAAAGAGATCCGCTACATCCTGGGCGACAAGATCGTAAACGCCTACTGGCCTGACCGGCTGTACAACCACGACGCCTGCGATCCCGAGCGCATGGTGACGCTCGGCAAGACCGGCCACGGCGAGGTCGTCGAGACCAACCGCCGCGCCGTCGAGAGCGACCTGACGATCTACGTCAACATAAACCTCGTCCCGATGGACGGCGGCCACAAGTCGGTGGGCGTCGGGCTGTGCGGCTACGAGAGCCTCAAGGCGCACCACACCCCCAAGACCATCGCCCACTCGGACTCCTTCATGGATCCGAAGCACTCGCACCTGTCGCACTCGGTGGATCGCATCGGCAAGGTCTGCGATCAGCACATGAAGGTCTTCCACATCGAGACCGTACTGAACAACCGCATGTTCACCGGCCCGATGGACTTCCTGATGAAGAACGAGGACGAGTTCACCGAGGCCGACACGCTGAAGTTTCAGGCCATCAAGTGGACCCTCAAGCGCACCCCGCGGGCGCTGCGGCGCGAGATCTTCATGCGCGTGCCCGCCGCCTACGAGCTCATCGCGGTGCACGCCGGCAAGACCGAGCCGGTACACGACAAGATCCTGGCCAAGTCCTACGAGCAGTACAGCGTCTCGATCGACGGGCAGGCCGATATCCTGATTACCGGCATCCCCTATATCTCGCCTTATAACGTAAATAGCAAGGCGCTCAATCCGCTGCTCGTGCAGGTGATGGCGCTTGGTTATTACTATCATATGTACCGGCATAAGTCGCTCGTCAAAAAGGGCGGGACGCTCATCTGCGCCCACCCGTGCAGCGACGCGTTCGACCCGGTGCACCACCCGAGCTACATCGAGTTCTTCAATCGCCTTTTGCCCGAGACGCGCGACTCCTATACGCTGGAAAAGAAATATCAGGATGAGTTTGCCTATAACCCGACGTACATAGAGATGTACCGGCGCGGCAACGCCTATCACGGCGCGCATCCGTTTTATATGTGGTACTGGGGCCAGCGCGGGCGCGAGCAGCTCGGCGAGGTAATCGTCGTCGGCAGCGACAACCAGACGGTGCCCGAGCTGCTCGGCTGGAAGCGCGCCGACACCATGGCCGAGGCGATCGCGATGGCGCGGGCGACCCAGGGGCGCTCGGCGCAGATCACCATGCTGCACCACCCACCGATCCTGATTACCGACGTGAAGTAGGGGCGCGCCATGACACCTGCGAGCACTTCCGGAGCGCCCGAGCCGGCAAGCAGCCTGGCGAGCCGCGCCCCGAGCCCCGCCACCGCGCCGGCGGACCAGGCGCCCATCGACGTCAGCGAGACGCTGCACGGCAAGCGCATCCTATTTATCGGTGGCACCGGCTTTGTCGGCAAGGTCGCGATGTCGATGCTGCTGTGCCGCTATCCGGGCCTTGGCCGGCTTTACGCGCTGGTGCGGCCGGGCTCGGGGTACACCGCCGAGACGCGCTTCTTCAACAAGATTGCCAAGTCGCGGCCCTTCGATCCGGTGTGGCAGGCGTTCGGCGACGCCACCGCCGACTATCTGCGCCAGAAGGTCGTGCCGCTCGGCGGCGATGTCTCGCGGCCGAGCGTCGGGCTGAGCGCCAGCGACGTGGCGCGGCTCACCGAGGACGGGCCGCTCGATGTGATCATCAACTGCGCGGGCCTGGTGTCGTTCAACCCCTCGCTCGAGTCGGCGCTGCGCATCAACGTCTACGGCGTCACCAACGTCATGGAGCTGGCGCGCGCCACCGGCGCCAAGGTGGTGCACGTCTCGACCTGCTACGTCGCCGGCCAGCGCGAGGGCGAGGTGTGGGAGGACGAGCCGCTCCTTGGCTACTTCCCGCGGCGGCCCGGGCACCAGCGGTCGACCGATGCCGGCTCGGCGCTGCGCGTCGGCGACTTCGACCCCGAGGCCGAGATCGCCGACTGCGAGCGCCTCATCGAGCAGACCCGCCAGCGCGCCGAGGACCGCGCCCACCTGGCGATGTTCCGCGACCGCGGCGCCGAGCGCCTGCGCGAAGAAGGCCGCGACCCCGACGACGAAAAACACCTCAAGACCGCGGTGCACCGCGAGCGCAAGACCTGGACCGCCGAGCGCCTGACCGAGCTCGGGATGGAGCGCGCCCAGAACTGGGGCTACACCAACACCTACACCTATACAAAGAGCATCGGCGACCAGCTGTGCGCGCTGGCCGCCCTGCCGGCGAGCGCGCGCAAGGACGGCAAGCCCCCCGTCCAGGTCACCATCGTGCGCCCGGCGATCGTCGAGTCGGCGATAAGCTACCCGTTCCCCGGCTGGAACGAGGGCTTCAACACCACCGCGCCGATGATCTTCATGGTCCTCAAGGGCCACGTCCAGGTCCCGGCCCACCCGGACGTCATCCTCGATGTCATCCCGGTGGACATGGTGGCGGCGGCGGTCATCGCGGCCACCGCGGCGCGCCTCGCCGACCGCAGCGAGATGATCTATCACCTCGGCTCCAGCGACAGCAGTCCGTTCCGCATGGCGCGCTCGGTGGAGCTCACCGGGCTTTACAAGCGGCGCTACTACCGCAAAAAGCTCAGCGAGGGGCCCGGCGACACCCTGATGAACCGCGTCCGCTCGCGCATCGAGTCGGTGCCGGTGTCCAAGGGGCGCTACCAGAAGTTCAGCCTGCCGCTCTTGCGCGGGGTTGCCGAGGGGGCGAGCCGCTTCATCGGCGACTCGCTGGAGCAGCTGTGGGGGGTGCCGCGGCTGACCGCGCTCGGCGAGCGGGCGCGCCAGAAGCTCGACGACATCGCCCAGCTGTCGCGGCAGGGCGAGGGCGTTTTCGATCTGTTCTTGCCGTTCACCTACGACAACTCGCCGATCTTCCGCTGCGACCACACCCGGCGCCTGTTCGCCAGCCTGACGCCGCACGACCGGACGCTCCTGCGCTGGACCCCCGAGCAGATCAACTGGCGCGAGTACTTCCTCGGCGTCCACCTGCCGGGCCTGGAGAAGTGGATCTTCCCCTCGCTCGACGAGGAATTTACGGCGCGGCCCAAGTCCGTTTACACGTACAAGGACCTTTTGGAGATGCTCGAGGCGGCGACCAAGGCCTACCGCGGGCGGACCGCGATGCGCCTCTTGCCGCCGCTCGATGCCGACGGCGAGCCGGTCGGGCACGGCCAGCGCTACACCTACCGCGATCTCCTCGAGCGCTCAAGCCGGGTCGCCCAGACGCTGCGCCGGCTGGGGGTGGCGGTCGGCGACAAGGTCATGCTGCTCGCCGAGAACCGGCCCGAGTGGGGCATCACCTACTTCGGCATCCTCAAGGCCGGCGCGGTGGTGGTGCCTGTCGACCGCGAGGTGAGCCTCGACGAGGTGCTCAACATCGCCCGCTGGGCGGGCCTG
>DAOMZC010000206.1:0-8722 GCA_035437965.1 Pseudomonadota bacterium | reverse complement strand
CAGCGGCCGGATCGCCACCGCCTTGTCGCCCAGGCGCAGCTCGACGAGCGCGCCGCTGCGCCGGTCCACCCGGTAGAGATCCGCGGTGACCAGGCCGCTCACCAGCGCCTCGCCGAGGCCGAAGCCGGCCTCGATGACCAGGGTGCCGCGGTGGCCGCTCACCGGGTCGGCGGTGAACAGGATTCCGGCGGCGTCCGCCAGCACCATCCGCTGCACCACCACGCACAGCGCCACCTCGCGGTGCCCGAAGCCGTTCTGGGCGCGATAGAGGATCGCCCGGTCGGTGAACAGGCTGGCGAAGCAGCGCCGGATGGCGTCGAGCAGCGCCGCCTCGCCGCGCACGTTCAGGTAGGTGTCCTGCTGCCCCGCGAACGAGGCCCCCGGCAGATCTTCAGCCGTGGCGCTGGAGCGTACGGCATAAGCGTCCTTTTCCCCGATCGCGCGCCACGCCGCCAGCGTGCCCTCGACGACCTCGGCGGGCAGGGCGACCCGCAGCAGCGCCTCGCGCACCGCCGCGCCCAGCCGCCGCGCCCCCTGCACATCGTCGGCGCCGAGCGCGTCGAGCTCGTCGTAGAGCCCCGGCAGCTCCGGACAGCCGGCGCTGAAGGCGCGGAACCCCAGGGTGGTGACGCAGAAGCCCGGCGGTACCGGGAAGCCGGCGCGGGCGAGCGCCCCGAGGTTCTGGCCCTTGCCGCCCACCAGCGCGAGGTCCTGCGGTCCAATCTGCGCGAAAGCGAGGATCATGCTGCGTTCTCCGGCGGGCGAGGGTCGCTGGCCGCCGCGCCGCGAGCCTGCCGCGTCGCGCCCCGGCCCCTGCGCGCCCGCCAAAGACCTGCGCCCGTGCCGGCTCCTGCAAGTATGCCACGCCGCCGCAGTCCTCAGCGGCTCGCGCGCGCCGCGGCTGGGCGGGCGGTCCGCTCAGATGTAGATCGTTCCCTCCAGGTACAGCACTGTGTGGCCGCCGATGGCGACCCGCTCGCCGCGGTCTTCGCAGTGGAGCTCACCGCCGCGGGCCGACAGCTGGCGGGCGAGCAGGCTGATCTTGCCCAGCCGCCGCGACCAGTAGGGGATGAGCGTACAGTGCGCCGAGCCGGTGACGGGGTCCTCGGGGATCCCCATTCCCGGGGCGAAGAAGCGCGACACGAAGTCGCAGTCATCGCCCGGCGCGGTGACGATGACGGCGCCGCGGTCGAGCGTCCCCAGGAGGGCGAAGTCGGGCTTGACGGCGCGGACCGCCTCGGCGCTGCGCAGCACGACGAAGTAGTCGCGCGCGGCGAGGACCTCGACCGGCTGCGTGCCCAGGGCGGTGGTGAGCGCCGCGGGAATCGCGCAGGGCAGGGGCGGCCGCGCCGGGAAGTCGAGCGCCAGGCGGTCGCCGTCGCGGCTGACCTCGAGCCAGCCGCTCTGGGTGGTGAAGCGGACGCGCTCGGCCGCGGGCTCGAAGCGCGCGAACAGGAGGTGCGCGGTGGCGAGGGTGGCGTGGCCGCACAGGTCGACCTCTACCGCCGGGGTGAACCAGCGCAGCGCGTAGTGATCGCCCTGGCGCACGAAGAACGCCGTCTCGGCCAGGTTGTTCTCGGCGGCGATCGCCTGCAGCACGTCGTCGGGCAGCCACTTGGTCAGCGGGACCACGGCGGCCGGGTTGCCGCCAAAGACGCGGCTAGAGAACGCATCGATCTGGAAGATGGGAAGTTCCATGGCAGTCCGTTTATCACGCGCGAGCTGCCCGGAACAAAAAAACCCCCGTGGCCCCGCCGGAGAGCCGAGCCACGGGGGTTGGGGGTCAGGTGATGACGTCCGGCGCTTCGCGGCCACAGCGCGCTCGCAGATCGAGCACCCGCAGCGCCGCCTCGGCCAGCGGACCCAGCACTTCCTTTATCGTCGCCTTGCCGGCGTCGTTGCGGTACCGCTCAAGGTACAGGCGCATCGTCGCCCCCGCGGTGCCGGTGCCCGACAGCCGCACGATGACCCGCGAGCCGTCGGCAAGGAGGATCCGCAGCCCCTGACCCGAGCTGACGCTGCCGTCGATCGGGTCTTTGTAGCTGAAGTCGTCGGTCTTCTCCACCGTGCTGCCGGCGAACTCGCTGCCGATAAGGCCGGGCATCTGGGCGCGCAGGTGATCGACCATCTCCTTGGCGCCCTGCTGCGGCAGGCCCTCGTAGTCGTAGCGCTGGTAGTAGCTGCGCCCGAAGCGCTGCCAGTGATCGGACACGATCGCGGTCACTGGCTTTTTGGTCTTGGCGACGATCGACAGCCAGCACAGCACCGCCCACACCCCGTCCTTCTCGCGGATGTGGTTGGAGCCGGTGCCGAAGCTCTCCTCGCCGCAGATCGTGCACTTGCCGGCGTCCATGAGGTTGCCGAAGAACTTCCACCCGGTGGGGGTCTCGTAGAGCGGCACCCCGAGGGCGGCGGCGACACGATCCGCCGCGGTGCTGGTCGGCATCGAGCGGGCCACGCCGGCCAGTCCGCCCTTATATCCGGGGATGCACGCGGCGGCGTGCTCGGCGATGATCGCCAGCGAGTCCCCCGGGGTGACGAACAGGCCCTTGCCGAGGATGAGGTTGCGGTCCCCATCCCCGTCGCTGGCCGCCCCGAGGTCCGGCGCCTCGGCGGCTTCCATGCGCTCGACCAGCTTGTGGGCGTGGACGAGGTTCGGATCGGCGTGGCCGCCGCCGAAGTCGGGCAGCGGCACGCCGTTTACCACCGTGCCGGCGGGAGCGCCGAGCCGCTCCTCGAAGAGGTGGTGCGCATAGGGACCGGTGACCCCGTGCATGGCGTCGAAGACCAGGCGAAAGCCGCCGCGGAAGAGCTCCTTGAGCGCCGCGAAGTCGAACAGCTCCTCCATCACCGCGGCGTAGTCGGCGATGGGATCGAAGATCTCGACTTCCGTGTTCAGGATGCGCTGGGAGCCCACCGTATCGAGGTCGAGCTCCGGGTGCTCCACCGTCCGGTACTCGCTGATGGTCAGCGTGTGCCGGTAGACAAGCTCGGTGACCTTCTCAGGGGCCGGGCCGCCGTTGCCGATGTTGTACTTGATCCCGAAGTCTTCCTCGATGCCGCCCGGGTTGTGGCTGGCCGAGAGCACCAGCCCGCCCATCGCCTTGCGCCGCCGGATCACCGCCGACATCGCCGGCGTGCTCAGGATGCCGGCGCGGCCGACCAGGACCTTGCCGAAGCCGCTGGCCGCCGCCATGCGGACGATGAGCTGGATCGCCGGCCGGTTGTAAAACCGTCCGTCGCCGCCCACCACCAGCGTGCGGTCGCCGAAGCCGCTCGGACAGTCCTCGCGCACGGCGTCGAACACCGACTGCACGAAGTTCTCCAGGTAGCCCGGCTGCATGAAGACCCGGGTCTTCTTGCGCACCCCGGAGGTGCCCGGCCGCTGGTCGGCGAACGGGCTGGTCTTCACTATCTGTATCTTCTCTGCAGACATGCGCACCACTCCTTAATCAGCCCCCCGGGGGCCGCACCGGCTTGAGGCCCCAGATCTGCTCGGCGTACTCCTTGATCGTCCGGTCCGTCGAGAACTTGCCCATGTTGGCGACATTCAGGATCGACTTGCGGGTCCACGCTTTCTGATCGCGGTAGGTCTCCGAGACGCGGCACTGCGCGTCAATGTACGCGCGATAGTCCGCCAGGAGCATGTAGTTGTCACCATCTTGCAGCAGCGAGCGGAAGATCGGCTGGAAGAGGTCGGGCTGACCCGCGGGGCTGAAGGTGCCGCCGCCGATCTGATCGAGGACCTGCCGCAGCTCGGGATCCTTGTGGTAGTGGTCCCACGGATTGTAGCGGCCCTTCAGCGCGTTCACTTCCTCGGTGAGGAGGCCGAAGATGAAGATGTTGTCGTCGCCGACCTCTTCGCGGATCTCGACGTTGGCGCCGTCCATGGTGCCGATGGTGAGGGCGCCGTTGAGGGCGAACTTCATGTTGCCGGTGCCCGAGGCCTCGGTGCCCGCGGTCGAGATCTGCTCGGACAGATCCGAGGCCGGGAAGATCTTCTCCGCCAGCGACACCCGGTAGTCCGACAGGTACACGATCTTGAGCCGGTCGCCGACCACCGGGTCGTGATTGACCACGCGGCCGACCTCGTTGATGAGCCGGATGATGAGCTTCGCCAGGTAGTAGCCCGGGGCCGACTTGCCGCCGAAGATGACCGTGCGCGGGACGAAGTGGCCGCTCGGGTTGGCCTTGATCCGGTTGTACAGGGTGATGCAGTGCAGGGCGTTTAGCAGCTGGCGCTTGTACTCGTGGATGCGCTTGACCTGGCAGTCGAAGATCGAGTCGGGGTTGACCTTCAGCGGGGTGCCGCGGCGGTTATACTGCTCGGCGATGATGGCGGCCAGGCGCTCCTTGTTGGCGCGCTTTACCTGCTGCCACTTGTGCTGCAGGTTCGCATCATCGGCCAGCGGAATGAGCCGCTTGAGCTCGAACAGATCGGTGACCCAGCTGTCGCCGATCGCCTCGGAGATGACCTGCGACAGCAGGGGATTGGACTTCTTGAGCCAGCGGCGCTGGGTGATGCCGTTGGTCTTGTTGCTGAACTTCTCGGGCCACAGCTCGTAGAAGTCCTTGAACAGCTCCTTCTTGAGGATCTCCGAGTGCAGCGCGGCGACGCCGTTGACCGCGTGGCTGCCGACGATCGCCAGGTTCGCCATGCGCACGCGCTTCTCGTGACCCTCTTCGATGATCGACATCCGCCGGCAGCGATCGTCGTCGCCGGGGAACTTGGCGCGCACTTCGTCGAGGAAGCGGCGGTTGATCTCGAAGACGATCTCCAGGTGGCGCGGCAGGACGTGGCCGAACAGGCCCACCGGCCAGCGCTCCAGCGCCTCGGGCATGACCGTGTGATTGGTGTAGCCGCAGGTCTTGACCGTGATGTCCCACGCCTCTTCCCAGCCCATCCCTTCCTTGTCGAGCAGGATGCGCATGAGCTCGGGAATCGCGAGCGCCGGGTGGGTGTCGTTGAGCTGGATGGCGTTCTTCTCGGCGAAGCGATCGTAGGTGCGCAGACCGTGCTGCTGATCGTACATCCGGTAGCGCTTCTTGTAGCGGCGGACGATGTCCTGCAGGGTCGCGGAGACAAAGAAGTATTCCTGCTTCAGGCGCAGCTCTTTGCCTTCGAAGATGTTGTCGTTGGGATAAAGGACGCGGGTGATGTTCTCGGAGAGCGACTTGGCCTCGACCGCGCCTTCGTAGTCGCCGCGGTTGAAGTAGTTGAGGTCAAACTCTTCGGTGGCGCGGGCCGACCACAGGCGCAGCGTGTTGACGGTGCGGTTGCGGTAGCCGGGCACGGGGGTGTCGTAGGGAACGGCGAGCACGTCCTGGGTGTCCAGCCACTCGGTGGCCAGGTTGCCCTTGTCGTCGATCTTCTGGTGGGTGCGGCCGTAGAAGCGGACGCGGAAGAAGTCGTTGTGGCGCGGGATCTCCCACGGGTTGCCGTAGCGCAGCCAGGCGTCGGGGGTCTCGACCTGGGCGTTGTTGACGATGCGCTGGTGGAAGATGCCGTACTCATAGCGGATGCCGTAGCCGTAGGCCGGCAGCTCGAGGGTCGCCAGCGAGTCGAGGAAGCAGGCGGCGAGGCGCCCGAGGCCGCCGTTGCCAAGGCCGGCGTCCCACTCGGAGTCGCGCATGTCCTCGAGCTTCATGCCGAGGTCCTCCATCGCCTTATTGGCAGAGCCCATCAGATCCATGTTGATGAGGCTATTGCCGAGCGTGCGGCCCATGAGAAACTCAAGCGACATGTAGTACACGCGCTTGGCGTCCGCATCGTAGTAGGCGTCGTGCGTGTGGATCCAGCGCTCCATCAGGCGGTCGCGGACCGCCAGCGCCAGGCCGACGTACGGCTCCCACTTGCTGTCCACATGCTCGGGCAGCTCGCCCAGGGTGAACTCCAGGTGGTTGAGGATGCCGCTCTTGAGCGACTCGGCGTCCATGCCATGTTTGAAGCGCCCGGCATCGGCCTTGGCGGTGGTGAGCGAGACGGTGCCTTTGCTATGGTCCATGCGTTTCCTTCCAGGTCCAGATGGAACTTTGCTTAGGCGGGGGCGATCTGGGATGGGGGCCCAGAGCGCGGCCGCAAAATTGGAAGCATCAGGATACCACCAAGGAAATTTTGCTGGGGAGTGTGTGCGCGTCATCTCGAGGGCCTTCCCGTATCGGCACCCCCCGAGACAACTTTTGCGTAATTTGCCCGGGAATTGCCGCCGGTTGGCTGGGTGCTGCGGGCCGCCGCGGCCTGTGCGCTCTTGTGCGATACTTGAACTGCGACAACTTGGGTAAACGTAGGTGCGCCGATCGGCCGGGGCGCTGTTCAGTCGGCCCCCGATCCCATGGTATTGTCGTCTAAATTCCTTATCCCCTGAAGGAACGGACATGAACACGGACACCGGGCGGCTGCAAGACTACACGCTGGGGGAGACGGTCTCCGAGGGACCCGAGACCCGCATCCGGCGTGCGCGGCACCGGGACGCGGCGCTGCCCCTTGTGGTCAAGCTGCCGGTGACCGCGGCTCCCAGCCTGCGCATCGTCGGACGCCTCGTTCATGAGCACCGGATGCTGGGCAAGCTGGCGCACATCCCGGACGTGGTGCGGGCGCATGACCTGGTACAGGAGGACGGCAGCGCCGCGCTCGTCCTTGAAGACCCCGGACTGCGCTCCCTCGATCGAGTGCTGGCCGAGCGCGGGAGGCTTGACCTGGGGGCGGCGCTGCAGGTGGCGCGCGAGCTGTGCCGCATCCTCGAGCAGGTGCACGGCGCCGGGGTCATGCACAAGGACATCAAGCCGCATACAGACCTTACCGAGAGAAACCGATAGCCAAACGATCCGCAGCGCTTGCCGTTTAGTTGTCAGGCCCCCGTGGTAGGAAGTACAAACTCTGGCTGGCGAGGCCACCTTTGCCAGATGAACTCCCTACCTCCTGAAGAAAGGAATCCTGATGATGCCAAAAAGGAATCACGGCGGACGTGCACGCAAGCTAAGTTCTTATCGGCGGAAGCTGCCGCTGCAGTGGCTGGGTGGGCTGTCGCTCGCGCTTTTCGCCTGCGGGCCCCAGGCGGGCCTGAGTCCGGGCGACCAAGAGGACGACATCGCCAGCCTGAGCTCGGAGCTCGTCACCCGCATGCAGGGCTCGACCATCGCCTCGCCCAATGTGGACAAGGCCAAGACCTATCTGTCGGTACGCAGCATCGGCACGCTTGAGAGCGTGGGCGCGCTGAGCGGGGCGCTCGCCACCCTGGCGCGGCGGGTCGATGGCGTCATCGGCGCCAAGCCGGCAGACGGGCGCTTCTCGGTGGCCGAGATCCTGCGCATGGAGCAGCCGGCGTACATCCGCACCCTGTTTCCCGAGGAGCGGGCCGCGCTGCCGGCGCTGTGGGCGCTGCTGGAGACCACGCCGCTCGATCCGACGGCGGTGAACGTGGCGAACCTGCCCACCTTCGCGCCGGTGGACGCCTCGACGGCGGCGACCAAGCCGCTCAAGCCGCCCAAGCTCGCCATAAGCAGCCTGCCGAGCAGCGTGCTGACCCAGGCGCGGCGCCTGGAGATGGTGGTCGACAGCGACGGCGACCGCGAGACCATCACCGAGGCCGACATCGACGATCCGCTGGGCGACCCCGATCCGTGGACCGAAGATGAGATAGACGCCTTCAAGGCCATCAAGCAGCTGTTCATCGCGCGCGCCGGCACGACGCTCAAGTATGCGCTGCAGGTGCCGCCGCCATTTAGCAGCCACACTACGGTCGCCACCTGGGGCGGAGCTTCGCTCGAGGTCGAGCAGAGCCTGCGCTACGAAGAGACGCGCAGCGCGACGTTCTTCCGCGGCGCCTCGGATAGCAGCCTGGATGTCTATCTGAATGCGCGGCGGGCCTCGCGCGCCGTCCTCAACCTGCTGCCGGGCCAGAGCCTGGTGCTCATCGACATCAACAGCGAGACCGAGCGCCTGGTCAGCGGTGAGCTGAACTGGGAGTTCTCCGGCACCGTCGTCGCCGAGGTCTGGTCGGGCGGCACGCGCCTTGGCAGCTACCGCGCCGCGCTGCCGAAGATCGCCTCTGTCGATGAGCGCGTCGATCTGAAGGACTACATAGACTATCAGCTGGTGTCCGGAGCGACGCCGCTGGTCAAAAATGCGACCACCGCCGCGGTGCGCTACGACGCCTACTATACCCAGTACAGCGCCAGCTTCACCTTCGACACCGCGGCGCTGCCGCGTCCCGCCGGGGTCGACTCTTCCGCCCTGGACAAGCTCGTCACCCCGAAGTCGAGCCTGATGCCCGGCCGCTACGAGATGGCGGTGTCCGGCCTGGCCGGAACCTGCAAGCTGGAAATCTCCCCAGAGGGAGTCGTCAGCTTCACCCGCCCCGGCGGCGCCCCGGCGCGCGCCAGCATGTACATCTGGAGCTATACCAAGTTCAACTCGCAGTACCCCGACCGCCTGCGCGCCCTGTTCGATCCGCGGACCAACAACCTGAACATCTTCTTCGACGGCGCCGGCTCTCTGTTCAACGCCACCATCACCGACACGCACCGCACCGGGTAACGTCTTCACCACCCGCGGCTCTCCGGAATCCGCGTGTTCCGGAGAGCGCTTGTGCGGACCGCAGGTTCTGCGCTGGCAGTCGGTGGCGCGGGCTACGGGGCGGGGGCGAGGGTCAGCGTGATGAGGGCGAACTGGTCGATGTGCAGGGCGATGCGGGTCATGCCGTCCGCTTCAGCGCTAATGGCC
>DAOMZC010000205.1:0-8725 GCA_035437965.1 Pseudomonadota bacterium | reverse complement strand
GCACGAGCGGCACCAGCAGCCGCCCGCTGCCGCACCCGAGCTCGAGCACGCGCAGCGGCCGCGCCCCCGCGCGCGGCGCGCTCGCCAGCTGCCGCGCCAGCCCGCGGTACCACAGGACGTCGTCGCGGCGCCGCTTGTACTCGTGGTCGTAGAGGACCGCGTCTTGGTAGTGCTCGATCGCGCCCGCCTGCAGCGCCGCCTGCCGCCAGCTCGTATCAAGCTGCGGGGCGGCGGCGGGCAGCGGCGGTCGCGAGGGCGGGTTTTGCTTTTTCATATAGAAGACATAGCGGTCAGCGTCCGCGCCGACCAGCGCAAACAGGGCCAAAATTTGACGCTGCCAAAGATCGCGTGCCATCGTCCGGGCGTGCGGGTAATCGGGCTGGACGTCGGCTCAAAGACTATCGGGGTCGCGGTCAGCGACGAGCTGGGCTACTGCGCCCACGCGCTGCGGACCCTCGACCGCCGGGGGACGCGGGCGGACGTGCAGACCGTGCTCGGCCTGGCCAAGCAGTACGGCACGACTCGGCTCGTCGTCGGCTTGCCCTATGACTGTGAGGGCAACGAGGGCAAGCGGGCGGCGCGGGTGCGGGTGCTCGGGGATGCGCTGGTGCAGGCCGGGCTGCAGGTCGACTACCAGGACGAGAGCTACTCGACCGTGCAGGCCGAAGAGGTGCTGCTGGAGGCCGATCTGTCGCGCGCCCGCCGCAAGCAGGTCGTCGATCGGCTGGCCGCGGCGGTGATCCTGCAGGCCTGGCTGGACGCGGCGAGCCGCGCTGCCGCCCCCGTCGAGAGCCAGCGCGCCGCGACCGGCGAGCCCGCCAGCGTCGGAGACGAGCCGGCATGAGCGGCCTCAGCCCCACCGCCCGGCGCCGCCTGGCCGCGCTCATCGTCGCCCTGACCGTGGGCAGCTTCGTCGCCGTCATGGGCTACGCGGTGTGGCGGGCGATGCGCTACCCCGACCGCCCCGGACCCGTCCAGGGACCCACCGAGACCAAGGTCGTCATCGTCAAAGGCATGAGCCTGGCCGAGATCGCCCAGCTGCTGGCGCAGAAGGACCTGGTCCACCACCCGGAGTGGTTCCGCTTCTACGCCAACGAGCGCGGCGTCGCCTCCAAGGTCCGCGCCGGGGCCTACACGCTGTCGGCGAAGATGACGCCGCGCCAGATCCTCGACGTGCTGGTCTCGGGGGCGCGCGAGCCCGAGGTGCCGGTCACCATCCCCGAGGGCAAGAACCTGCTCGAGGTGGCGCGGCTGCTGGAAGACGCCGGCATCTGCAAGGCTAGCGAGGCCGAGCAGCTGATGCGCGACAGCACCTACGCGCTGTCGCTGGGGGTGACCGGCGGCTCGCTGGAGGGGTACCTGTTCCCCGACACCTACAAGTTCCCGCCGGGGGTGCCGTGCACGCGCGTGCTGCCGGCGCTGGTCAAGCGGGCCCGGCGCGTTCTCGGCGAGCTCAAGGCCCAGCACTTGGAGGGGATGCGCGTCCTCAACCGCAACTATAAGTTCGGCGACCGCGAGATCGTCACCATGGCCAGCCTGGTCGAGAAGGAGACCGCCCGCCCCGAGGAGCGGCCGCGCATCGCCGGGCTGTTCCTGAACCGCCTGCGCCTGCCGACCTTCAAGCCGCACCGCCTGGAGACCGACCCGACGATCATCTACGGCTGCACCGTGCCGCTGCAGAAGAGCGAGGCCTGCAAGGAGTTCCAGGGGCGCATCCGCCGCATCCACCTGACCGACGAAGAAAACCCCTACAACACCTACACCCACGAAGGGCTGCCGCCCGGGCCGATCTGCAACCCCGGCCGCGCCGCCCTGCAGGCAGTGCTCGCCCCCGACAGCACGCCGTACCTGTACTTCGTCTCGCGCAACGACGGGACCCACCAGTTCTCGGTGACCTTCGAAGAGCACCAGGCGGCGGTCAACAAGTACCAGCGCCACCGCGAGCCGAGCAGTCCCTAGGGTCTAGGTCCGCCACTTTCCGCGAGCTCCCGGCCGAGCTCTGCGGGCTAAGCTCGCGGTTGCCCTGAGTTTCCGCCGACACCGTCGAGGCGCCCGTTGCGCCGGCGGAGCGGAGGGTTAGATTGGGGCTCATGAGTTTTATAGAGCGGAGCGCTTCCTTCCTGCGCCGGCCCGGGGCGGCGGTTGTACGCGGCGGTCGGGCGCTGTGGCGGGCGGTGGCGGCCCTGCGGTCCCCCTCGGCACTCCTGGCTTCCGATCTGCTGGCCGACTACCGGCTGCTCGCCGCGCTCGTCGGCGGATCGGCGGTGGTGGCGCTGCTCTCGATCCCCGAGGCGCCGCGGTGGCTGGCGCTGCTCGGCGTCGGGCTCGGGTTTCTTTACTATGGGCTGGCGAGCCGGCGCGAGCGCCACCGTCAGCGCCTGCGCGCCGCCGAGTTCCCCGCCGCCTGGCGCGAGGTCCTGCAGCGGCGGGTGCCGCTGTACTCGCAGCTGGAAGACGGCGAGCGCCGGCGCTTCGAGCAAGAGATCCAGATCTTCCTCGGCGAGCAGCGTATCTACGCCCTGGACGCCGAGCTGAACCTGCAAGGCTCCGGCGAGGCCCCCCAGCGCTTCACGATCAACGACGAGCACCGCGTGCTCATCGCCGCCAGCGCCGCGACGCTGCTGCTCGGCCGCCCCGAGTGGCGCCTGCCCACCGAGCGCGACATCATCGTCTACCCGACCGCCTTCACCGAGGAGAGCTACGCCATGGAGCCCTACTCGCACACGGTCGGCATGGTGCACGCCCAGGGGCCGGTGCTGTTCGCCCTGGACGCGATCGAGCGCAGCTACCCCGAGCTCGCCGGGATGCGCCACGAGGCCGCGCACGGCTGGGGCTTCCCGTGGCTGCTCGGTCAATCTCCTGGGCAGTCTCCTGGGCCGGGCAGCTCGGCCCCCGCCGATTTCGAGCACGGGGCGCTGCCGCACGTCGGCCTGCACGAGTTCGCGCACGTGCTCGACTTCATCGGGCAGGGCGGCAAGGCGCACGGCATCCCGGGGCTCTTGTCGACGGCGCACGGCGATCGCTGGGCGCGGCAGCTCGACCGCGAGCGCGAACGCCTGCTCATGGGGCAGTCGGTGCTGCACCCCTACGGCCTCAAGAGCGAGGCGGAGCTATTCGCCGTCGCCGTCGAGAGCTTCTTCCAGGAGCCGCTGCGGGTGCGCGCCGCCCACCCCGACCTCTACGCGCTGCTCGCCGAGTTCTTCAACCAGGATCCCGCCGCGCGGGTGAGCCGGCCGGTCCAGGCGGCGCTCGCCTTCAGACCGTGGTTCTCCCTGAGCGCGCCCGTCCGCTATACAGCCTGATTCCTGGAAGGCCCCTGCCGCCTGGCCGACCTGGCCGACCTGGCCGACTTGCTCCGGCCTGCCCGACCTGTTTAGACCTGACCTAACTTGCACAATCGCTCGCAGCCGCTCCGCCGCTGGCGACGCGGAACAGCTGTTCAGATCGGCGGCTCCGGATTTGATCTGGATAACCTGTGAATAACTATGTGGGCGAATGTCCGGAGGCCGCGCAGAGTGGGCACTTTGTCGCAGTCGCCTAATTTTTAGGCAGGCTACTTTTTCATCGTCGGTGTAGCGTTTTTTTGCGATCTCAAAAACAAAGTAATCGGTAAAGTTTCTGCGTACGGCGAACCGCGCTGCATGCTCCCGGGCCGTTTTGCTGAGCACCCGAGCAGGTAGTGGCCAGGTAGTGGCCAGGTAGTTAGTAGGCAAACGGCCCGCTGCGGCCCGGTTATTGGTCCGGCCAAGTGCTGCCGATGCGGCCGATACGGCCGGTGGCCGGCTTGGTAGTCGCTTGGAGCCGCTTGGCTGGTCCGGGTGCCTGCGCTGCGTTCGCCGCTTACCAAGTTCCTAGCTTCCCAAGTTTCAAAGAACGCCCCCAAAGGCGCGCTACCGCGCAGACGCGCGCCCAAAGGGCTTTCCCGCCGCTTTTGTCCAAAAGGCCCTGAAGTCGCTTATCTGGGTTGAAAGGGCCGCGTTTTGGAGGGTAGAATCGTGCGGGCAATACTGTGACCCCGGCGTGAGGCTCATACACCATGATTGAATTCGTGCAGGCTCTTGCGACTCTTGAGGCCGATCCAACTGCAGCGGATGCACTGGGACGGGTGGCCGCCCAGGGCAAGGTGGCCGCGCAAGGGAGCGCCGAGGTGCAATCGGCGGCCAAGACAGCACTTTTTGACTCGATGAAGCGCTGCCGCGAGCGCGGCGATGCCGAGCTCTGGCTCGCCCTGTGTGAGGTGGCGCTGGACAGCGGCCTCTACCCGGGCGCGGCGGAGCGGGCCGATCTCCTATGCGAAAAAGGGCGGATCTACGCCGACGACCTGCTGCGCGACGACGAGGCCGCCGCGGCCTTCAACGCCGCGCTGAAGCTGCAGGACGATCACGAGGCGGCGCAGGACGCGCAGTCGCAGCTGGAGATGGTGGCCGGCAACTGGGCCAAGATCGTCAAGAAGTTCCTCGACGAGGCCAAGGTCTCGACCGATCGCCAGCTGACCACCGGCCTGTACACCAACATCGGTGAGATCTACGCCAAGCACTCGCCGACCACGGCCGACGCCGAGACCCACTGGTACAAGGCGCTCGCCGTCGAGCCGCGCAACCGCCGCGCCTCCCAGCACCTGGAGCGCCACTTCCGCGCCGCCCGCCGCTTCCCCGAGCTCGTCAAGGTCTACGAGCAGCGCGCCGACAGCGCCGCCACCAAGGAGGAGCGCGTCTCGGCGCTGCTCTCGCTGGCCGAGCTGTACGTCCGCGAGCTCAAGAACAGCGAGGCGGCGGTCGAGGCGCACAAGAAGGCGCTGACCATCGATCCCGGCGAGCGCCGCGCCCTGTCGGCGCTGGTCGCGCTTTACACCGAGAAGAAGGACTACACGGCGCTCATCAAGCTGTACGAGCAGGCGCTCAAGGCCCGCCAGCGCACCGACAGCGAGCTCCTCACCGTCCTGGAGATCGGGCGCCTCTACTGGCACAAGCTCAGCAACTTCGAGCAGGCCGACGAGTACTACAAGCGCGTGCGCAAGGTCGATCCGGCGCACGCGGAGATGCTCGACTTCTACCGCGCCTTCCACGGCGGCCGCGGCGGCAAGCCGAGCGCCGACGACAGCACCAAGCTGCTGGCGATCTTGACCCAGGCCCAGAAGGTCGAGCACGACGCCGCCCGGCGCCTGCAGCTCGGCGTCGAGATGGCGCAGGTCGCCGAGGCCTCGCCGGCCGGCCTGGACAAGGCGGTCGACATCTGGAAGTCGGTGCTCAAGCTGCAGCCCGGCCACCCCGAGGCGAGCGCCGCGCTCAAGCGCCTCTACACCAAGACCGAGAAGTGGAACGCGCTGCTCGAGATGCTCAAGGAGCAGGCCGAGCAGCTCGCCAAGGACGACCCGGCGCAGCTGCAGCAGCGCATCGAGCGCCTGCTCGAGGTGGTGGCGATCTACCGCGATCGCCTCAAGCTCGACGCGATGGTGATAACGACCTACAACACCATCCTTCAGCTCAAGCCCGATCACCTCGGCTCGCTCGACGCCCTGGCGCAGAAGTACGAGGGGATGAGCCGCTGGAACGACCTTATCGGCGTGCTCCAGCGCAAGGCCGACCTGCTGGGCGAGTGGGTCAAGACCGGAAGCCCCGAGCTCCAGAGCTTCCCGACGGCGCGCAGCGAGCAGGCGCGCCTGCTCAAGCGGGTGGCGCAGCTGTGGATCGACAAGTTCAGCAACCACAACCAGGCGGTGCGCCCCCTGGAGGACCTGTACGCCATCGATCCGGACGACGCCGAGACGGTGGCGCGGCTGCGCGACATCTACAACAAGCGCCGCAGCTGGCGGGCCCTGCTCGACCTTGAGCGCCGGCAGCTGGAGGTGCTTGAAGAGCACCCCGAGCGCATCCCCGACCCCACCGCGCTCGCCAAGGAGCGCCGCCATCGCCTCGTCGAGCTGGCCAAGCTGGCCCAGGATCGCCTGGGCGACAACGCCGAGGCGATCGCGATCTGGAACCGCCTGCTCGAGCTCGACGAGGGCGACGACGCGGCGCTCACCGCCCTTTCGGCGCTCTACGAGCGGGAGAAGCGGTGGGCGGCGCTCATCGAGATCATCTCGCGCCAGAAGTCGCGCACCCGCGACGTCAAGGGCCAGGTCGGCCACCTGGAGCGCATCGGCACCCTGCTGGCCGAGAAGCTCCTGGCCCCGACCCAGGCGGTCGAGGTCTACCGCGAGATCGTCCGCCTGCAGCCGACCCACCAGAAGGCGATGCGCACCCTGCGCGAGCTTTACGGCCAGGCCGGTCAGTACGAGGAGCTGGAGAAGCTGTACGGCCAGCAGGCGCAGTGGGACGAGCTGTGCGAGGTCCTCATGGGCCTGGCCGAGCGCGTCGAGCGCCCCGAGCAGAAGATCGACCTGTACCTGCGCGCGGCGCGCGTCGCCAAGACCGAGCTGCACAGCCAGGAGCGCGCCCAGAAGGCGTACGAGCGGGTGCTCCTCGTCGACGAGAACTACCTGACGGCGGCGCAGGCGCTGGCCCCGATCTACAAGCAGACCGAGAAGTGGCCGCGCCTCCTGTCGATGTACGAGATCCAGCTCGGCCACGCCCAGAGCAGCGACGAGCGTCTGGCGCTGATGCACAGCCTGGCGGAGCTCGCCGAGCAGCGGCTGTCGTCCAAGCCGCTGGCGTTCTCCTGGCTGGCCAAGGCCTACGCCCTGCGCGAGTCCGAGCCGCTCAGCTCGCCGCCGCGGGTCAAGCTCGAGGCCGAGCTCCTGCGCCTGGCCGGTGAGGCCGATACCTGGAGCGATCTGGTCGCCATCTATGCCCGCCAGGTGGCGGCGCTGGAGGACGGCGAGCCCAAGCTCGTGCGGCTGCGCCTGCTCGGGCAGTGGTCGCAGCAGAAGCTGCACCGCCTCGACGAGGCGCGCGGCTACTGGGAGCAGCTGCTGTCGCGCCTGCCCCTCGATGAGGAGGCGCTGTCGGCCCTGGAGCAGATCTTCATCGCCCAGGATCGCTTTCCCGAGCTCCTCGGCATCTACAGAAAGCGCATCGAGAACGCCACCGAGGCGCAGAAGCGCACCGACGTGCTGTTCAAGATGGCCAGCGTGCAGGAGAACAAGCTCGGTGACAGAGGCGCCGCGGCGGCGACCTACCGCCGCATCCTCGCCGAGCCCGAGACCATGTCGTCGATGGCGACGACCATGCGGGCGCTGCGGGCGCTGGAGAAGATCTACACCCAGTCGGGCGACTCCGAGTCGCTGGCCGAGGTGCTGGAGCGCCAGCTGCAGCAGATCGAGTCGAGCCAGGCGGCCGGCGCCGAGCGCAGCGAGCGCGACATCGAGACGCAGATCATGATCAGCTTCCAGCTCGGCGAGCTGTACGAGCTGCACCTTTTGCGTCCGGAGAAGGCGCTGGAGCGCTACCGCCAGGTCCTCACCCTGACCTCGGGCCACCGGCCGACGCTGGTCGCCCTGGAGCGCTTCCTCGCGCCGGCGAACCCGGTGCGCGTCGAGGTTGCCCGCCTGCTCGTCCCCGCCTACGAGAAGGCCGACGACGTGCGCAAGCTGTCGGGAGCCCTGGAGATCGTCCTTGGGGCGACCGTCGACTCGAACGAAGAGCTCGAGCTGCTCCGCCGCCTCTCGGGGCTGGTGCGCCGGCTCGGCGATGTCGAGCAGGCCTACAAGTTCTCGGCGCGGCTGTTCTCGCGGGTGCCGTTTGACTCCGACAACCGCCGCGAGCTCATCGAGCTTGCCGAGGCGCTCGACCGCCAGGAGGACCTGGCGACGCTGCTCGCCGAGGCCGAGCAGGCGGCGGCGCGGGCCGGCGACAACCAGCTGGCGCGCGACCTGGCCTGGGACCTCGGCCAGCTGTACGACGAGCAGCTGCACCAGCCCGAGCAGGCCGAGCAGGCGTATGCCCGGGTGCTCGAGCGCGACGAGACGCACGAGGGCGCGGCCAAGGCGCTGGAGACGATCTATCGCTCGGGCGAGCGCTTCCGCGAGCTGCGCGCGCTCCTAGAGCGGCGCAAGGACCTCGCCGTCGAGCCGAGCGAGCGCAAGGACCTGCTGTTCCAGATCTGCGACCTCGACGAGGGCGTGCTGGAAGACGAGGAGGCGGCGGCCAAGGACTACGCCGAGATCCTCGAGCTGGAGCCGGCGAGCGTGCGCGCCTTCAAGGCCCTGGAGCGCCTGCACACGGCGGCCGAGCGCTGGCGCGACCTCGACGAACTGCTGGCGCGCGCGGTGCCGCACGTCGACTCGGCGGCCGAGCGGGCGCAGCTGCGCTTCCGCCGCGGCGAGCTGCACGCCGGGCGCCTGGACGACGCCGATGGGGCCTGCGAGCTCCTCGAAGAGGCGCTGTCCGAGCAGCCCAAGCACAAGGGCGCTCGACGGGCACTCGAAGGGCTGATGGACAACGCGGGCCTGCGGCAGCGCATCGCTCGGACGCTGGAGCCACTGCTGGAGCAAGACGGGGACCACGCCAAGCTGGTGGCGGTGCTGTCGGTGCAGCGGGAAGCCCTGCCGATGGAGCGGAGTCCCGAGGCGGCGGCCCTGCTGTCGCGGATTGCTCAGATTACCGAGGAGAAGCTGCGTAAGCCCGACGGAGCACTGGCCGCGTATCGGGAAGCGCTGAAGCTCGATCCGGCGGACCCCCAGCACCGGGGCAACGTCGAGCGGGTCGCGACTTCACTCGGTCGGTACGAAGATCTGGCAGCGGCGTGGGAAGAGGCATTCCTGGCCGCCGATCAAGACAACCTGGCG
>DAOMZC010000204.1:0-8726 GCA_035437965.1 Pseudomonadota bacterium | reverse complement strand
GGCGGGATGTGGGCGCAGCACGCGCTCATCCAGGCGCCGCAGCGCTTCCGGCGGGCGGCGCTCGTCGGCACGGCGGCGCGCACCGAGCCTCGGCTGCGCAGCGTGCTGCTCGGGCTGCAGGGGCAGTGGCAGGCGGGGGCGTCGCTGCTCGACCTGTGGCGCATCCTGGCCGTGCTGTTCTTCTCCACCGAGTTCCTCGAGCGCCCGGGGGTCCTGCCGATGCTCGAGAACCTGGTCACCCTGGAGCCGCCGGCGCGCCAGTCGGTGCACGGCCAGCTCCAGGCGCTGCTCGCGCACGACCTCCAGGCCGAGCTCCACCGCGTCGCCCAGGTCCGCCTGGTGCTGGCGGGGGCCGAGGACTTCGTGATGCCGCGCGGCACCCAGGAGCGCCTGGTCAGCGCCCTGGGCTACGGCACCGCGCGCCTGTGCCCCGGCGCCGGCCACTCCCTGTGGATCGAGCAGCCCGAGGTCTTGTGCGCGGAGCTCGTCGCCGCCTTGGGCTGACCGGGGGACTCAGTCGATGCAGGTGGCCTGCTTGCGCGGCGGCGGGCGGCGCGGCTCGACCTTGCTCTGGCCCTTGAAGATGATGCCGACGCAGCCCTGGATGCGCTGGGTCTCGCTGCACTCGCCCTCCTCGCGCGCCTCGCTGTCGTAGCGGCGGAACAGGCAGTAGCCCTGGCACTCGTCGCCGTCGTAGCAGGTCTTGCCGGCGTCGGGCATCTTGCAGTTGCAGCCCTGGAACTTGTTGACGCCGTAGCGGCCCCAGGTGCCCTCGCACTTGACGCAGGCCTCCTTGGCGGCGTTGAGCGCGCGGTTTACCACTTTTACCGGGCCGCGGACCGAGAAGTCGCCGGACTGGCCGGGCGGGTGGTAGTAGACCACCGCCTCCAGCTCGCCCGGGGTGGTCCACGGGACCGTCTCTTTCCAGCGGCCGCCGCCGGGGCTGGCCAGGCCCGCGGGGTCAAACTCCAGGATCTGGGTGCGGCGGCCGCCCTCGAAGAGCTCGAGCTTGTAGAAGCTCTGGAACTCGCCGGTGCAGTTGGTGGCGGCGAGCTCGATCTTGCCCTCGCAGTCCTCGAACTCCTCGTTGCACTTGATGTCGCCCTCGGCGGGGAGCAGGCTCACCTGGCCCTCGCTGCCCTGGCACGAGACCTTGGCGGTGGCCGGCGCGGCCGCGGGCGTGGCCGGGACCTTGGCGGGCGGCTTGGCGGGCGGCTTGGCGGGCGGCTTGACGGGCGGCTTGGCGGCTGGCTTGGCCCCGGCGGCGGGCGGCGACTTGGGCGGGACCTTGGCTGAAGGCGCCGCGGTCGTGGAGGCTGGGGGAGCGGGCGCGGCCCCTGCTTCCCCAGCTCTGGTGAACGGTCGGACCAGGCTCCCGGCGAGCAGCAGAGCGGCCGTACAAAGGACAACCCCCGGGCCACGGCGGCTCCCCGGGGTCATGATGCGGGAAAATGGCATAAACACCTTTTTACCACGGCAAAGACCCCACAAGTCAGATTAGAGAAATGGAAGCTCGGGGATTAGGGTAAGATGAGGTTCCCATGGAGGTGTCGCGCTCTCCCTTCCCGGGCATTACGCCCCACCTTCACCCACCGCGCGCCCGCGTGCGCACCTGGTTCATCGAGCCGGCCGGCATGCTCAACAAGGTCGACCGCGGGGCGGTGATCAACGCGGCGGTGGCGACGCATATCTCCGAGCACGTCTACAACCTCATGCGCGCCCGGTTTCCGCTCGCCAGCCGCTACCTGTACATCCACGATTTTTCGGAGTCGGCAAGCTACGACACCCAGGGGCGGCAGATCCTGACCCAGTGGGCGATGCGGGTGCGCAACCAGATCGAGAACGTGGTGGTCATCGCTCCGCCCATGAACACGCTCTTCAGCATGGGCATCGACACGGTGGCGATGATGCTGCGCATGAGCGGCATCCCGTTCGAGGTCGTCTACAACCTGGAGGCGGTGCGCAGCCGCTACCAGATAAGGCCGACCAGCGAAGCCATCACGTAGGCGGCCGGCCGCGCCCGGACCTGGTCCTGGTCCCGGTCCTAGTCCCAGTCCTAGTCTTCAATCGGCTCGAAGTCCTGCTTGAGCGCGCCGCAGTCGGGGCAGACCCAGTCGGCGGGCAGGCTCTCGAACGGCGTGCCGGGGGGGATGTTCGACAGCGGATCGCCCTCGGCGGGGTCGTAGACGTGATCGCAGATGACACAGCGGTACTTCTTATGCTTCGTGTTCATGGGGCGCTCCTCAGAGACTGGGGTTAATCGGCGTTGGTGCTGGATTTGCGACTGGCGGTGGCGGCCGCGGCGGAGCTGGCGAGCGCCGTCCGCGCGCGCGGGCGGGCGGTGCGATAGTAGGCAAGCCAGATCATGAGCGCGGTGAGCACCCCGAGCAGCGCGGTGGCCGCAGCGGGGGTGAGCTTGTGCTTAATCGGATAGGACCAGATGTTGTAGACAAGGTCGAGGTGCACCATATACACGGTCATCGACGCTTGGCCGAGCCATAAAAGCGGGTTGAACTTCGCCCACGCCTTCTGCCAGCCCGCGGCGGCGTCGGCCAAGGGGGCGCGGCGGCTCCGCCACTGCTCCAGCCAGTAGGCGCCGGCCAGGCCGACAATGCAGGTGCCGCTGCGGAACAGGTACGAGACCGGGGTCGCCGGGATTGGGACCGCGGCGGTCGGGCGATAGATCGGAATATCGATGCGGCCGCCGAGCTTGCCCACGGCCCCCACCACCGCGCCGACGATCGCCAGCCACAAGACCGTACGGCCGAGCGTGCCGGCGGCGGTGCCGCGTAGCAGGAACGCGCCCACGCAGCACCCGGTCAGGGTGTAGCTCACCCACGGCAAAAGCGGGAACGGCATCAGGTCGTGATCGCCCCACAACAGGATCGGCAGCCACCGCGGCAGCTGCGGCGGGTGCCCGAGCTTCTGCAAGAGCGGCGTCCCCAGCGCCACCACGAGCGCCACCACGAGCGGTCGCAGCGGCAGCCGCTGGCCCGGCTGGGTGTCGCGCGGCGCGGCGACGAATGCCGAGATCATGAGGGTGACGCCGATGCACTGCAGGACATCGAACTTGAGCAGCGCCCAGGCGGCGCTCGGCCGGGCGCCGCCGATGATCCACTCACCGATGCGGAACGCGTAGCCAAGGAGGAACACCTCGAAGCCGCGCGCCGCCGCCCCGCGTCGCGCCGCCGCCTCGGTCTTGCCGCGCCGCAGGTCGCCGGCAAAGCGCAGCATCAGCGACACCCCGGCGAGCAGCAGGAACATGCGCGCCGGCAGCCCGCCAAGAAACGGCCGGGCGAGCCACCACCAGTACCCGCCACGATAGGGCTCGGCGACCCAGGCGTCGTATGCGTGCGTCTGGAACATCAGCACACAGGCGAGCCCACGGTACCAGTCAATGAACCCGAATCGCTGCGCAGCCACTGAGGGTGGCAAGCTATCACTGTCCAGCGCGCCTTAGCAAGCCGCTTGCGCTCGGCGGCGGCCTCGCCAATGTCCCTGGCAGCCTCCCTGGCAGCCACCCTGGTTTGGGCCTTGACTGACTCCAGGCCGCCCGGGGGCAGATACTGGTCAGGCGGCCCGGAAACGTCTTACTATGGAAGGTAAATGCGATCGCGAGCCGTTGGTGCCTGGGGGATTCCTATGGAGATGCGGACGATGCGGCGGGCCCGTCGCGCGGCCGGGGGGCCCGTGAGCCTGCGCCGGGCGGTGCTCGGGCTGCTGCTGCTGGGGCTTGCGGCCGGTCCGCGAGACGCCGCCGCCGAGGACCTCAAGGTCCACCTGGAGAGCGCGGTCACCGACAAGCTGCCCGAGCTCAAGACCTACGTCTCGCTCATCACCAGCGACAATAAGCCCCTGCGCGTGAAGAGCGGCTTCAAACTCTTTCGCGACAACACCGAGATCAAAGACCTGGTCATAAACGCGACGCCGCTCGCCGAGGCCAAAGAGCCGGTCGACGCGATCATCGTGGTGCAGGTCTCTTCGGCGATGGAGCCGGTCCTGCGCGAGCTCAAGCGCGGCATCGAGAAGTTCGCCAAGTCGCTCGCCCGCCACCCCGAGAGCCGCCTGGGCCTTGTCGCCTACGCCGGTGAGGCCAAGAAGCTCGAGGACCTCGGCCGGCCCAACGAGGTCGCCCGCGAGCTCGACCGCCTGGCCATCGACGGCGAGGCCACCGAGGTGCGCATGGTCGACGGCGCCCGCCTGGCCATCGACCTTCTGCGCGAGCAGCACGGCCACCGCAAGCTGATCGTCCTTTTCTCCGACGGCATCGACGCGATGCAGAGCAAGGACGCCTACGACAGCATCGGCAAGCGCGCCCGCGAGGCCGGCATCGTCGTCGACACCATCGGCTACGGGCCGTTCGAGCCGGGCCGCCTGCGCACCCTCATCGACATCAGCAAGCTCGGCGGCGGCACCCCGCGCGGCATCAAGAACCCGCGCGAGCTGCCCGACCGCTTCGCCGAGATCGCCGAGGAGCTGTGGGGCGTCTACCTCGTCACGTTCAACCTCACCGAGTCGGGCGACGGCCAGTCGCACGTCTACCAGGTGGCGCTGCGCCAGGGCAAGGAAGACGTCATGTCGGAGCCGCTGCCGCTCACCCTGCCGCCGTTCACCCCGGCGGAGCCGCTCGGGTGGCCGTGGTGGTACTTCGTGCTCGCCGGGGCCGGCGGGCTGCTCGGGCTCATCATCATCCTGGCGATCATCGGCAGCCTGATGGGCGCCAAGCAGTAGCGGGCCTTTTCCTCACCGACTCACCGACTCACTGGCTCCCGGCGCCGCGGCGGCGCGACTGCGCAAGCTTAGGCGGAGCGCGGCGGTTTGCGGTAGCGTGGACCTACGCGTCCCCAGACCCGCGAGCCGGCGGGCGCCCGGGCGAGCGCAGGAGGAACTATTATGAGGCGAGCCATCGGACGGTTATTTGCATGGATCGGCGGGCTGGTGGTGGTGGCGGTCGTACTGTCGCTGGTGATCACCCTGTACGGGCTGCGTCACAAAAAGGCGGTCCCGCACAAGACCATCCTCGAGGTAAACCTCGAGACCGCCCTCAGCGAAGACGCGCCCGATGACCCGGTGGCCAAGCTGACCGGCGCCGGCAAGGCCGATCTGCACGACATCACCTTCGCCCTGGAGCGCGCCGAGTCCGACCCGCGGGTGGTCGGCCTCATCGCCCGCCTGGGCGCCGCCAGCGTCGGTGTGGCCCAGGTGCAGGAGCTGCGCGACGCCGTCGCCCGCTTCCGCAGCAAGGGCAAGTTCGCGCTCGCCTTCTCCGAGACGTTCGGCGAGTTCAACTCGGGCGCCGGCGCCTACTACCTGGCCTCGGCGTTCGACGAGGTGTGGCTGCAGCCCTCGGGCGACGTGGGCCTGGTCGGGGTCAAGATGGAGTCGACGTTTCTGCGCGGCACCCTCGACAAGCTCGGCATCAATCCGCGCATGGATCATCGCCACGAGTACAAAAACGCGATGAACACCTTCACCGAGACCAAGTTCACCCCCGCCCACCGCGAGGCGATGGCCAAGGTCGGCGAGAGCATCTTCAACCAGATGGTGCGCGGCATCGCCGAGGGCCGCAAGCTCAGCCCCGAGCAGGTCAAGGCGCTCATCGACCGCGGGCCGTTCCTCGGGCAGGAGGCGGTCACCGAGAAGCTCGTCGACCAGCTCGGCTACCGCGACACCTTCTACGCCAAGGCCAAGGAGCGCGCCGGCGGCGGCGCCGAGCTCTTGTTCCTGCACAAGTACCTGGAGCGCGCCGACCGCCCGCACAAAAAGGGCAAGCGCCTCGCCCTCATCTTCGGCATCGGCGCGGTCGGCCGCGGGGCCAGCGACTTCGACCCGCTCACCGGCAGCCGCTCGATGGGCTCGGACTCGGTCACCACCGGCTTTCGCGCCGCGCTCAACGACAAGGAGGTCAAGGCGATCGTCTTCCGCGTCGACAGCCCCGGCGGCTCGTACGTTGCTTCCGACGCCATCTGGCGCGAGGTGGTGCGGGCCAAGGAGGCGGGCAAGCCGGTGATCGTCTCGATGGGCAACGTCGCCGGCTCGGGCGGCTACTTCGTCGCCATGGCGGCCGACAAGATCGTCGCCGAGCCGGCCACCATCACCGGCTCGATCGGGGTGCTCGGCGGCAAGCTCGTGCCGAGCGGGCTCCTCGACAAGCTCGGGGTGTCGCTGGATCAGGTGCACTTCGGCCAGAACGCGCTCATGTTCTCGCCGACCTCCGACTACAGCCCCGCCGAGTGGGCGCGCTTCCAGAGCTGGCTCGACCGGGTGTACACCGACTTTACCTCCAAGGTCGCGCTGGGCCGGCGGCTGCCGCCGGCGCGGGTGCAGGAGATCGCCAAGGGCCGCATCTGGACCGGCGAGGACGCCAAGCAGCTGGGCCTGGTCGACGAGCTCGGCGGGCTGCACACCGCCCTGCGCCTGGCCAAGGAGGCCGCCGGCATCCCCGAGACCGAAGACGTCGAGCTGCGCCAGTTCCCGCTCAAGAAGGGGCCGACCAAGCAGCTGTTCGAGAAGCTCACCGGCAAAGAGCCGGACAGCAGCGACAAGGCCGAGCGCATCGCCGTCGAGGTCAGCCCGCAGGCGCTGCAGGCCGCCGGCACGCCCCTGCGCCAGGCGCAGCGCCTGGGTCTTTACGGCACCCGCGACGTGCTGACGATGCCCGAGCTAAGCCAGGACTACTGACGGCGGCCGGCGCCGGCTCAACGGGCCGCCGGGGCGGAAGGCGCGGTGGCCGGGGCGGCGGCGCCGGCTCAAAGGGCCGTCGGGACGGAGGTCGCGGCGGTCGGCGCCGGGGCGGGCGTGGTGGACGGCTGGGTCCGGACCAGCCCGTCGAGGAACGCCTTGTAGTCGAGCTCGACCTGGCTGGCGTAGCGCAGCGCGACCTGGCGGACCAGGGCGAGGAAGCCGGCGCGCCGCGGGCCGATCTTGGTCAGCGCCTCGCGCTCGAAGTCGTAGGGGATAAGGGGGCTACTGTCCTGGTCGGCGCGCGCGTGGGCGGTGGCGAGCACGGCGCCCCACACCTCGGCCAGGCGGCTGGCGCGCTGGACGTTGACCAGCTCGCGCACCTCGAACGTGCCGCGGGCCGGGGTGCGCTCGCGGACGCCGTAGCGGTCGCCCCACAGGGTCATCGTGCCGACGTGCTCGTCGACGCGGTAGCCGAGCACGCGGTTGCCGAGAACGGTGCGCATCGCCTGATCGCGGTTGAGCAGCGTCGCCAGCTGATCGCGCAAAAGCGGGTCCATGTACGGCCAGCCGCTCGGGATCCCCTGCAGCTTGACGTCGAGGATGCGGTCGTCGTCCTGGTTGAGGGTCGGCCCCTCGACGAGCACGTAGTAGCGCGGCAGCCCCCGCGAGCCCAGGCCCTGGTGCACCCGCTGCGCTACATCCTTTACCCGGAAGTAGCCCGGCAGGTAGCGCACGCTCCCGGCGAGCGAGGCGATGTAGGCCGGCATCGCCGCCTGCACCGCGGCGATGAAGCTCGCCGGCACGGGCAGGATGTCGGGCTTGTTGAAGTCGAAGGTGCGGGTGCCGGTCTCGGTGGTGGTGTGGCGGCCGAGCATGCGGGTGCGGCTCGTGTGGTGGGCGATGTCGGCGAGGAAGTCGGACAGCGGGCTGGCGGTGTTGCCGGCGGTGTAGATCTGGGTGAGCTCGTTGTTGTTGCCGCGGTAGCTGGTCAGGGTGCTCACGTAGCTCTGGCTCAGGGCGTCGAGGAGCGCCGCCTGATCGGCCATCGAGAAGCCGCCGTTTTCGTGCGCCAGGAGGATCAGGCTGATGCCGAGCCGCCACAGGTCTAGCTGGTAGTCGCCGATCACCACCTCGTCGAAGTCGTCCAGGTCGTAGACCACGCTGCCCTGGTTGTTGGTGAGCGCCCCGATGTTCTCGGCGTGGGCGTCGCCCTGCAGCCACACCCGCGTCGTCGCGCTGCCGAAGGTGGATAGGAGCGGCGAGAGCCCGAAGTCGGCCCAGTACAGGTAGTTGGTGGCGCGGAAGAAGGACAGCACCGACTCGGCCATCGCCGCGTACTTTTCGGCCCGTACCTGCGGAAGGAGGTTGGCGTTTTTGGACTCGATCTGGCTTATCACCCACGCCGACCGCGTGTCGCCGCGGACCGGGCGCGCGCCGCCAACGAGCAAGACCAGGCAGGCGGCGACGAGCAGCGCCCCAAGCCCGCGCCCGCCGGACCCGCGCCGACGCCGCGGCGCAGGGGCTGAGCAGCCCCCGTGCGGGTCGGTCGTCGGTCTAGGAACGCCCTTTATGCTGCTGAACCTGCGCAATGCGTATCGATCGATGGTAACCGATGGCTGCACGACGGACAGGCGCGATACCGCGCTGGCCTTTTGCAGCGACGGCAGTTTTTCAGCGGGCGCGGCCCGGCCGCCGCGCAGGGCCTATGTGGGACGTAGACACCGACGAGAAATAGCAGTTATTGTCGAGAAAAAGCAGGCTCTTACGGCGCGACGCGGGCGGCGGCGCGGCCCGCGATTTTTCGCGCTTGGGGGGGCCTTGTTTGCTAGGGTGCCGCCATGGCGACCCCCCGCAAGCCCTCTCCCCGCAGTCCTTCGCGCTCCAGCGCGCCGAGCCGCGACGATGCCGGCCGCGCCTCCAGGTCCGGCGGTCCCTCGGGACGCGGCGGCGGGCGCGCCGGTGAGTCCACCGCTGCCCGGCGGTCCCCCGGGGAGCGTGCCGAGTCCCGTCCGGGAGCGCGGGCCGCAGCGCGCGCGGGACGG
>DAOMZC010000203.1:0-8730 GCA_035437965.1 Pseudomonadota bacterium | reverse complement strand
GCCGGCAGGCTGGTCGCCGCGGCCCCGGCGTACGTGAAGTTCGACAGCGATGGCGACTTCGGGCGCGACTGGGAGTGGGCGGCAGCGGCCGAGCGGGCCCACCTGCCCTACTACCCCAAGCTGGTGCTCGGGGTGCCGTTCACCCCGGTGACCGGGCGGCGCATCCTGGTCGCCGCGGGGGAGGACGAGCCGGCCCTGGTCGCGGCGGTGGTGGCGGCGGCGCGCGCCTTCGTCAAGCGCCACAGCCTCGGCTCGCTGCACGTGCTGTTCCCGACCGAGCCGCAGCTTGAGCTGCTGGCGCAGACCGGGCTCATCCCGCGCATCGGCATCCAGTATCACTGGAATAACCCCGGCTACCGCACGAGCGACGAGTTCTACGCGCGCTTTTCGGCCAAGCGCCGCCACGCGCTGCGCCGCGAGCGCGCCGCCGCCGCCGAGCAGGGCATCCGCGTGCGCACGATCGCCGGGGCCGAGCTGCGGGCGGCGGGGCAGGAGCTCGCCGATCTGGCGCACGCCCTGCATCTGTCGACGGTGGACAAGCTCGTGTGGGGGCGGCGCTGGCTCAACCAGGGGTTTTATCGGCGGGTGTTCGCGGCGATGCCCGGGCCGATGCAGCTGGTCGTCGCCGAGCGCGACGGGCGGGTCATCGCCGGGGCGTTCAACGTCGCCGGCCCCGGGCGCCTGTTTGGCCGCTACTGGGGATGCTTCGAAGATCACCCGTTTCTCCACTTCACCGTCTGCTACTACCACTCGATAGACGAGTGCATCGCCCGCGGCGTAAAGGTCTTCGAAGGCGGCGCCGGCGGTGAGCACAAGATCGCCCGCGGCTTCGAGCCGGCGCCGACCTACAGCGCGCACGCCTTTTCACACCCGGGCTTTGCCGAGGCGCTAAAAAAACACCTTGCCGACGAGGCCTCTCACCGAAAAGCCGCGCTCGCGGCCTGGCACGCCGAGTCCAAGGTTTTAAAGCCTTTGGCGCAAAAGTAGCTTGGCGGCGACGCGCAGCCGGGATAATCTCCGGCGGGAATGCGCTTGCGCAGAAGCGGCCTCGAGAAGACAATAAAGGGACCAGATGTTGCGTTCGAAGAGGACTCCCATGCGCGTGTCCGCGTCGCTCGGCCTGGTCGTGCTATTGGCGTCGCTCACCGGCTGCGAGCAGCGGAACTTTGATCGCTGCCTGCCCAACAACCCGGAATTTGGCTGCGAGCTCGGCAAGTTCTGCAAGCTCATCCCCGGCGACGTAAATGGCGTCGGCATGTGCGTCACCTCCGAGTGCACCGTCGGCGCCGCGGTCAACACCTGCCCCGCCGAGACCCCGGTGTGCAGCGCCGGCCGCTGCATCGTCTGCAGCAGCGATGACGACTGCAAGGCCAGCAGCGCTACCCAGCAGTACTGCCTGAAGGACACCGGCCGCTGCGTCGAGTGCCGCACACCCGCCGACTGCACCGTCGGCTCGGCCAAGCCGGCCTGCGACAAGAGCGACGGCCAGTGCAAGCCCTGCACGCGCCACGATCAGTGCTCGACCCAGGTGTGCGTGAAGGACGAGACGCTCAACGTCGGCAGCGTGCCCGCCGCGATGCGCCTGAAGACCGGCGACTGCGTGCCCACCAAGGGCATCCTCACCGTCGACGTCAACTGCGTCGGCTGCGGCAACCTGCAGACGCAGATCAACGCCGCCACGATCGACACGCCCTACATCCTGGTAAAGACCTACGACGAGAAATCGCCGATCAACGTCAACGCCAAGGCCGGCCTGCCCGAGCTGCACATAGTCACCTCGACCGCCGACTCCAGCCCCGCGCTGCTGTCGGAGGCGCCGCCGGCGACGATGCACTACCAGAACATGGCCGTCCCCCTATTGACCGTCCACGGCGGCGCCAGCCTGACCCTGGAGGGGATGCTCATCTATAACTCCAGCACCGCGATCCTGTGCGACAGCGACAACGGGGCGGGGACGACGGTGCCCACGGGGCTGACGGTCCGCCGCTCGATCATCGGCTTGACCGACCAGGCGATACGGACCCGGCCCAAGTGCCAGCTGACCCTCGATCAGAGCTACATCGGCATGGGCCCGGCCTCGTTCGGCAGCTTCACCGGCGGCAACTTCCAGGCGCTGAACCTCGACGGGACGAGCTTCGAGATCATCAACAGCGTGTTCAACCACAACGTCGGCATGACCGCGGCGATGTTCGCCGGCATCACGGTGAGCAACTCGACCAGCGCCCCGGGGCTCACCGGGCGCATCGTCAACTCGACGTTTTATCGCCATGAGCCGACCGGCACCCTGCCGCTGGCCATCCGGTGCTCGGGCACGCCGATCAACTTCACCATCTTCAACAGCCTGTTCGTGAACACCGCGACGTTCCCGATGGCCGGCCGGACCTACGTCGAGTCGAGCTGCCGCTCGCCGAGCGGCTTCGACTACATCGCGACCGACGAGTCGATCCCGGTCACCGGCGCCGGCCCGAACTTCATCACCGCCACCGAGAGCATACTCACCGGCCCGCAGAGCGGCGACGTAAGCCTGGTCAAGACCGCGCAGAGCGGGGCCCTCACCGGCGGCGTCAAGACCTTCAACGGCGTCACCGCGCCGGCTGTCGATGTGCGCGGTGCCACGCGCGGCGCGACCAAGGTCTCGATCGGCGCCTTCGAGGTCGCCCCGTAATGGCGGCGGCCGGCCCCGGCCCAAAACAGGACACAGACAAGGACCCGGACCAGGACCCGGACCAAGACCAACCCCCCCCGAGGTGCCGCCCGAGCTGACCCCCAAGCGGGCCTGCAAAGCCGCATAGATGATGGTAGCCTGATAGACGCGGAGAGGATATAAGGCAGCCTGCGGACGGCAAACGGCGGTAGCTACCCAAGACAGTAAGAGCCGGCTGGAGACGCGCAAGCTGGTCTTCCACGCACCAAAATAGGAGAAGGCGCATGTTGGGTCTCGGCCCGATGGAACTCGTGTTGATTCTGGTGATCGTCCTTGTCATCTTCGGAGCCGGCAAGCTCCCGCAGATCGGGGACGCGCTGGGCAAGAGCATCAAAAACTTCAAGCGCGCCGCCGACGGTAGCAACGAGCTCGATGTGACCCCGAAGAAAGAGCTGGAAGGCGAGCACAAACACCCAAGTGACAAGGGCTAGGGGCAAGGGATGTCCGAAGCCCGGGTCATCAAGCGTTACGCCAACCGCAAGCTCTACGACACCAAGAGCAGCCAGTACGTCACGCTCGACCAGATTGCCCAGATGATCCGCGCCGGCGAAGAGGTGCGGGTGCTGGACAACAGCAGCAAGGATGACCTGACCTCGGTCACCCTGGCGCAGATCATCTTCGAAGAGGAGAAGCGCCAGAAAAGCTTCATCCCGCTGCACGCCATGCGGCACCTCATCCAGTCGGGGGGGGCCTCGCTGCAGGAGCTGGCGCAGCAGGCGCAGGCGCGGGTGCTCAGCGTCTTCCGCAAGGGGGATGGCGAAGGCCCCCGGACCCCCGAAGAGGAGGCGGCGCTGGCGGCCGGCGGCGAGCTCGCTCACGACGCCCGCGAGCTGCGCAACCTCGGCGACCCGCGCGAGGCCAAGGACGCCCCCCGACGCCTGGGCGCGGCGGTCGGCGTCGGCGAGTCGGGCCACAACGCAGTGCGCGAGTTCCTCGACCGCTCGCAGCTGACTGTAGAGGAGTGGCAGCGGCGCGCCGATGAGCGCATCCGCCAGCTGCTCGAGGGGCTGTCGCCGTTCGCCGCCCTGGAGAAAGAGGTCGCCCGGCTCGGCCAGCGCGTCGAGCAGCTCGAGCAGCACCTGCTCGCCGTCGGCATCCCGCCCGTTCCCGGCCGCCGCTCAGAAGACAACTGAGCGGCCCGGCCGCCCCAGCGCGACCGCGCTCACCGCTTCCCCGCAGAGCCAAATAAAAAGGCCGCAGGCAGTCGCCTACGGCCTCTCCACTCACAACCGCTGGCAGCTGGCGGCGCGCCCGCTAGAAGCGCAGGCCGATGCTGCCGCCGAACTGGTACTGGTCGCCGGACAGGTCCTTGGGGCAGACCGTCTCGCCGGTCGCGGTCACGCTGCGGCAGGCGGCGGCCGATCCGGCGGGCGAGCCCCGGCTCAGCGCCGCTTCGGTCGGCAGCGTCGTCAGGTCGAAGCCGTTGTCGGCGCCGACGCCGAAGTAGCTGAAGTAGCCGGTGATCGAGAAGATCGAGACGTGCAGGTTGAGGCCCGCGAACAGGCGCCAGCGGATGATGTTGTCCTGGGTCGGGAAGACGATCTTCTGCGCCAGCGCGTCGGTGGTCGAGAAGCCCGTGCTGTTGGCCGGGCCGCGGTAAAGGTCGATGGTCGGCGCCGTGTCGATGACCTGGCTGCGCGCGATCGAGAACAGGGCGCCGCCGCCGATGTACGGCTCGAGGGTGAAGGTGCCGCCGACGCCGAACGCCTTGGAGATCGTGCCCTCGACGGTGATGATCGTCAGGTCGACCTGCGGGGCGCCGGCGATGCGCGAGACCGAGGCGCGCACCGCGAACGACGGCAGCGGGATGTCGTGGTAGCCCTCGTGGATGGCGAACTTGAGGTAGCCGTTGAGGGCGTAGATGTTCGACTGCAAAAGGTTCGACGCCCCAAGGCCGATCTCGATCGACGGCAGCGGCGGCAGCGGCAGCCAGATGCCCTTGCGCAGCATGAGCGTCGCCACCGGCAGCACCGAGCCGCTGACGTGGCGGACCCCCGCCTGCGAGTGGGTGCCGTCGGGCTGGGCGTAGCCGCTCCAGTAGTTGCCGACCGCGTTATTACCCGGATCGCGGATCGTCGTGCCGACAACGTCGAACGAGAAGTGGAACCCCGAGTAGCCGGTGGTGTCGGCGGGGTCGAGGACCGGCAGCGCCATCACGGCCGACAACTCGGAGAGCAGAGACCGGTACAGGCTCTGCTCGCGCAGGGTCGGGTCCGAGCTCGTCCTGGCTGGCCGGGGACCGATGAGGCACTCCAGGGAGAGATCGTTAGAGATATCGGGGGTCTGGTCCGAGCACGCCGCGTGAGCGGAGCCGCTGGGCCAGAGCACCCCCGGTACAACGACCATCCCGAGCACAAAAATGCTCGCTACAGCAGCCTTAGGCGATCGATGGAGGGTACGCATGCTCGAAGTTCAGTGTACGTCCGTCAAAAAACCCCTGTCAATCGTCCCGGTCGCCCGGCGCCTCTCATGTATAGTTCGGCTATGAGCTCCACGAACACGACAAGCGATACGCCCGCCGCTGAGCCGGGCACCGGAGGCGCCGCCGAGGTGGGGGGATTTAGTCAGCCGGGCCAGCCGGGCCAGCCGGGTCAGCCGGGCCAGCCGGGTCAGCCGGGTCAGCCGGGCCGGGCGGTGGAAAATATTTCCGCGAGCGGCAGCGCGTCCGGATCCGCTGCGGCTGCGGGCCAGGCTGCGGGCACGGCAATCGCGACCACGACCGCGACCGGCGCCGGCTCGGGGGCCGCGACCCTGCCGCGCTACAGCGAGCTTCTATATCAGGTAGATCCCTACAAAGGGGTCGCCCAGATCACCCTCAACCGGCCCGATCGCCGCAACCCGATCGGCCCGTCGACCGTCGGTGAGCTCCTTCATGCCCTGCAGACCGCCAAGGAAGACAAGGCGGTGCGGGTGATCGTGCTGACCGGGGCCGGCAAGGTCTTTTCCGCCGGTGGAGACCTCAGCCAGATGGGCGGCGGCGGCACCCCGCTCAAGGCGGTGGAGACCGAGAACCGGCTGGCCGGGACGTTCGTCGATCTGAACCTGATGCTCGCCGGGCAGGGACTTGGCAAGCCGACCATCGCCAAGGTCAACGGGCACGCCATGGCCGGGGGCCTGGGCCTCGTGGTCGCCTGCGATCTGGCGATCGCCGCCGACGATGCGCAGTTTGCCACGCCCGAGATCAACGTCGGCCTGTGGCCGATGATGATCATGTCGACGATCCTGCGCAATGTGCCGCGCAAGCGCGCCGTCGAGCTGCTTCTTACCGGCGACCGCGTCGACGCCGCCACCGCCGAGCGGCTCGGCCTTATCACCCGCGCCGTCCCGCGCGACCGGCTCGATGCCGAGGTGGCGGCGCTGTGCGACAAGCTCGTCGGCAAGTCGCCGCTCATCATGAAGATGGGCCTTGACGCCTTCCACTATATGCAGGACCTCGACTTCGAGCCGGCGCTGCGCCACCTTGAGGGCGAGCTCACGCGGGTGCTCGCCACCGAGGACGCCGGCGAGGGCCTGATGGCGTTTTTGCAGAAGCGCCCGCCGGTGTGGAAGGGCCGCTAGCCGAAGATGGGGGCCGGGGCCGGATCCGAGCTCGGCTCGATCTCGTCGATCTCGGCGATCCTGGCGGCGCTCACCGCGGTCATCGGCGGCACGGTGCTGCTGAGCGGGCGGCGCCGGCCCTCGCACCTGGCGTTTCTGTTTCTCAGCACCAGCATCTTCTTCTGGCACCTGTTTTCGATCTTCCGCACAAACGTCCGCATGACCTACATCGCGCTCGGCGTGCTGATGGTCATCCCGGTGAGCCTGATCGGCTTTCTGCGCACGTTCCTGCATGAGAGCGCGCAGTCGCGCGACCAGCCCGGCGGGGTGCCGCGCACCGCGGTGTTCCTGCTCCTCACCGGGGAGGTGGCGCTCATCTACTCGTACGCGGTGACCTACAGCGGCGGCGGGCTGCCGAGCGATGGCGAGGTCGCCGCGCCCACCGCCGCCTCGCCGCTGTGGGCGCTGCGCATCCCGATGCTGCTAAAGGCTTTGACGCTGCTCGGGCTTTACGGGGCGCTGGCGCCGCTGTGGCAGGTCTACCGCAGCACGGTGTCGCGCGTCGACAAGCGGCGGCTCTTATACCTGGTCGGGGTGGGCGCGCTGAGCATCACGTTCACCGCCTGGGATCTGTTGCCGCAGCCGTTCGGGCGCGGCAGCCCGGCCCTCGGGTCGGTGCTCACCGTGGTCTATCTGTACTTCCTGCAGCAGACGCTGTTTGTCGACCGGCTGCTCGACATCAACGAGCTCCTCGGCAAGGTCGTGGTGCTGTCGGCGTTCGTGCTGCTCTTGTCGGCGATCCACATGCTGCTCACCGTCATCGGCGTCGAGCAGCGCCAGGTGGTGACGGTGGTGGCGTTCGTGCTGCTGCTCTTGTACGAGCCGCTGCGCCGCTTCCTCGAAGGGCAGGTGCACCGCTTCGCCGCCCGCGATCGCTTCGAGATGACGCAGCACCTTACCGAGCTGCGCCAGACCCTGACCAACATCATCGAGCCGCGCGAGGCGGTGCGCCTGGTGCTGTCGGTGTTCGAGGAGACGCGGCGGCTCACCCACGCCTCGATCTACCTGCTTGAGCCCGACGGCAACGGCTACGAGCTGGCCGGCCACTTCGGCGTCCGCCCGACCGAGCGCCTGGACGCCGCCGCCCGCCGCCCGCTGCTCGCGCGCCTCCTGGCCACCCGGCAGGCGATAACTCTCGATCAGCTGGAGCGCGAGCACAACACCCTGACCGCCAAGCGCGACACCGCCTCCGAGGTCGAGACGCTGGACGCGATCGCCCGGACCCTGGTCGAGCTGCACGCCGGCGCGGTGATCGGAATCTTCGCCGGCAAGCCGAGCGAGCCGCAGCGCACCGGCCGCCACCCGAGCGCCAGCGGCACCATGCCGCGCATCGAAGGCGCCGAGCTCTTGGTGCCGAGCGAGGCGCTGCTCGGCGTCCTGTGCATCAAGGACGAGCGGGTGAGCGATGCGTTCGCCAGCGCCGAGCTCGATGTGCTGATCGGCGTCGCGGCGCAGCTTGGCATCACGCTGCAGAACTCCAAGCTGTACGACCGCATGAAAGAGCGCGACCGCCTGGCGGCGCTCGGCCAGATGGCCGCCGGACTGGCCCACGAGATCAGAAATCCGCTCGGCGCGATCAAGGGCGCGGCCGAGTTCATCGCCCCGCTGCCCGATGGCACGGTGCCCGAAGATGCCGGCGAATTCCTGCACATAATCGTCGATGAGACCAAGCGCCTGAACCGCGTGGTGTCGCAGTTCCTTGACTACGCGCGGCCGTTCCGCGGCGACATGGAGCAGCTCGACATCAACGACGTGGTGCGCAAGCTGGTCGTCATGTTCCGCCCGCTCGTCGATGAGATCTTCAGCGCGCGGCGCGGGTTGCCGGCCCCCGCGGCGCTGCCCACCGGCGCGAGCGACCGCGGTGAGCCCGGCTCCGACCTCCGGCCCGAGATTGGGCCCGAGATTGGGCCCGAGGTTGTGCCCGAGGTTGTGCCCGAGGTTGTGCTGGACCTGGCCCCCGACCTGCCGCGCATCCGCGGCGATGCCGAGCAGCTGCGCCAGGTGTTCCTGAACCTGGCGATCAACGCGATCCAGGCAATGGCCGACGAGCCCAGCGAGCCCGGTGCCCCGCGCGGCCGACTCACCCTCAGCAGCGGCCTGCGCCACGGCGGGCGCCTGGGCGCCCTGACCCCGCACATCGAGATACGCTTCACCGATACAGGCCCCGGCATTACTCCCACCGCGATGAAGAGCCTGTTCATTCCGTTTTTCACCACCAAAGAGCGCGGCACCGGCCTCGGTCTGCCGATCAGCCAGCGCATCGTCGAAAACCACGGCGGCTTCATCGAGGTGCGCAGCCGCGGCGGGGGCGGCGCCACCTTCATCGTCGTCCTGCCGGTCGGCGAGTAGCTCGCGCGGCCCGCAGGACATTTCTCCGGGCGGGTTGTTGCGCTGGACGGAGTCCGCCGGGTGCACCCAGTCAGGATGCT
>DAOMZC010000202.1:0-8773 GCA_035437965.1 Pseudomonadota bacterium | reverse complement strand
AGTAGCGGAAGTCGCGGATGCGCGCGGCACGCTCGCATCGACTACACGCGGGCGGCGCTGGGGGCCTCGCCTTGGAGCTATCTGTCGCGGCCCTCCGGCTCCTACGGCGGCAGACGGGCGCAGCGGAAGCCGCCGCCGGCGAAGCGGTAGTGGGGCTTGAAGCTGGTCCGCGAGTAGGTCCGCAGCGCCTGCGCCCCATACATCCATGAGCCGCCGCGCATAACATAGGAGGGCCGCTCGCTCCGGGTCGTGCTGTGCGGGTTGTGCGCCGGGCCGTTCTGATAAAAGGACGGATCGTCGGTGTCGTCACACCACTCCCAGACGTTGCCCGCCAGATCGTGGACGCCGTAAGGCGACACGCCGGCCGGCAGGGAGCCCACCGCCACGGTGCCGCGGTGCTGCTGCCCGAAGTTGGCGCGCGTGGGAGTCGGCTCGCCCTTGCCCCACGGATACTTCCGCCCGTCCGGCCCGCGCGCCGCCTTCTCCCACTGCGCCTCGGTAGGCAGGAGCTTGCCGGCCCACGTCGCGTACGCCTTGGCGTCAAACCACGAGACGAACACCACCGGATGATGGGCGAGCTCGCGCGGCATCTCCCCGCGCGGCCAGTGGGCGAGAAAGCGCCCGGCGCTCGGGTCCTGGGGACGGTAGCCGGTGACCTCCAGGAACGTGCGAAACTGCAGGTTGGTCACCGGCGTCCGATCTATATAGAAGGCGTCCAGGTAGACCTCGCGGCGGGCTGCGCCGAGGGGAAACGGACCGGCCGGGATGAGCACCAGCTCGCACCCATCGCTGTCATGGAGGACCCGCGGCAGCGGGTCGGCCGGCGGTGCGCCGCTCGGCTCGGCCGCCAGGGCCTTGTCGCCGAGCGCCGCGGTCAGGCGGGCGAGGAATTCCTCGCAGGTCTGCGGGCGCGCCGCCGGGTCCTTGGCCAGCGCGTCGAGGATGAGGCGCGACAGGGCCTCGGGCAGCTCGGGGCGGTGCTGGGTCGGCGGCGGCGGCTTGTGGGCGACGTGCGCCATCATCAGCGCGAAGTGGTTGCCGTCCTCGAACGGGACGCGGCCGGCCGCCAGCTGATACAGCGTCACCCCCAGCGAGTAGATGTCCGAGCGGTGGTCGGCGAACTGCGGCCGCTGCACCTGCTCGGGCGACATATAGCGGCAGGTGCCAAGGAACGCGCCGCTTACGGTGAACGTAGTGCCTTCAAGGATCTTGGCGATGCCGAAGTCGACGATCTTGGGCGCCAGCCGGCCCGCGACCTGGGCGACGAGGATGTTGTCGGGCTTGAGGTCGCGATGGATGATTCCGTTGCGGTGCGCCTCGGCCATCGCCTGCAGTACCCCGGCGAAGATTGCGCTGACTTCCTTGAGCGGCATGCGGCCGCGCCACTTCTCCAGGTGCTGCGACAGAGTCAGCCCCTCGACGTACTCCATGACGATCGCCAGCAGGTGCTCGTGCTCGATGAAGTCGTAAGTCGCCACGACGTGCGGGTGGCTCCACGCGCGCAGCAGGCGCGCCTCGCGAACGAAGCGCCGGCGGACCTCGGCATCGCCCGAGAGGTTGCTGTGCAGGCACTTGATGGCAACGGTGCGGTTGCGCCGCGTGTCGTGCGCCTTATACACCACGCCCATGCCGCCTTCGCCGATGACGTTGCCGACGGTGTACACGCCGGACAGGAGCGTGCTCGGGAGCAGCCGCATCGGCGGCAGGGGCAGCCACTTGTCCTGCGCGGTCGGCGAGGCCAGCTCGGTGTTGGCGACCAGGGTCGGCTCCGCGGCCAGCTGCTCCTTCCCGCACGAAGGGCAGAAGCGCGCCGCCGCCGAGAGCTCGGTCTGGCATCGGCGACAGCAAATCGCAGCGTTCATCGCAATAGACCTTTGAGACACCTAGGGTAGCAGCTTCGCCCAAGGGTCCGCGAAGCGCAAGCCGCGGCGCGCGGGGCCGGGTGCGGCCGGGCGCTGGCCCGATGGCGCGGTGGTCGGCGACAGCCCGGTGCCGCGGCGCCCCGGTCGCCTATTCGAGGATGTCGGCGATCGCCAGCATCAGCCGCGGCACCTCGTGGGCGGGACAGAACACGCGGATTCCCGGGCTCAGCTCTTCGACGAGCTGCTCCAGGTGCTGCAGGCTCTGCGGCGGCTGCTCGATGCCGCGGTTTTTGCACACCACGGTGAGCATGCTGATGACGGTGATCCGGCTGGCGTAGCGGAGCAGGAGCTCGCACAGCGCATCGTAGCGGTCTTCAAGGGTCTGCTCATCCTCCCTGACCATCGAGCCTCCGCATTACAGAAACAGCGACACCTTGCCGCCGGCGGCGCGCTCGACGAAGGTGGCGGCGCCGCAGGCTCCCAGGTGAGGGTAGCTGATAAGCTCCTCCATCTTGATCCCGAGCAGCGCCCGCGACATGTCACAGGCATAGATCTGCACGTTCAGCTCACCCGCAAGGTCGATCAGATTTTCCAGCGAAGCGACGCGCTGCTCGGCCATTATGTAGCGCACGAGCCGCGGCCCGAGCCCGCCCAGGTTCAGCTGCGACAGCGGCAACGTCCGCGTCCCGCGCGGCAGCATGACGCCGAAGAGCCGCTCGCGCAGCGTCTTGGCCACGCGCTTTTTCGGATCGCGCAGCGCCCCCAGCCCCCAGAAGGTGAAGAACATCACCACCTCCATCCCCGAGGCCGCCGCCGCCGTGGCGATGAGGAACGCGGCAAGCTGCCGGTCGAGCGAGCCGGAAAAGACCACCATCGACAGCCGGTCGGCCGGCGCGCGCGCCGAGAGCTCGGCGACCTTTTCCTGCAGCTCCAAGAGCTGCGCGCGCAGCGCCAAAAGCTCTGCGTTCTCCTTTCCCGCTCCCGGCTCATCCGCCGACTGGCTCATGGGTTCCTCCGCGTCTTGGCGACCACCGCGCGGTACTCACTGCCCGCGCTGTCGAGGGACACAAGCTCGTAGCTCATCTTGCGACACCAGGCCCTTACGTCTTCGGGAAAGGCGGGGTCGGTCGCCACGATCTCAAGCTGCTCACCGGCCGCGCACTGCTTGGCGGCGCGCGCCAGCTCAACGATCGGCATCGGACAGCTGCGCCCCCGCGCATCGATCACCTTCCGCTTCACCACGGCCGGCGCATCGCCCGAAGGCGGGCCGGGGCTCTTCATGCTCATGGAGCTAGTGTGATGCAGAACCAGGGGCGCGCCAGCCGCGGCTCCCGGCTGACCGACGAGAGTGAGCAGCTTCTGGCTCAACCTTTGGTGTCTGCCTCTTTTGTGTAGGTGAGTCCATGACCCGGACCTCCAGCTCCTACAAGGAGCCTGATCAAGCAGCACTTTTGCCGGCGGTTTTTGCTCGCGGTTGACGGGCGGACCCGTCTCCACCTATCGTATCGGCTCCATACTTCTAACCCTATAGTGAGGAGAGAACCGATGCGTACGTCAGCCTGTCTGATGCTGCTCTGGGCGGCCAGCTGCAGTCCTTCCGGCTCTGCCAACTGCGTCACCACCCCCGACATCTGCACCGCATCCCAGGTCTGCAACGCGCAGACCGCTACCTGCCAGGCTGCGCCCGCCGGACCCTTCTGGTCCAAGGACCCAAGCAGCGGCACGCTCGCCACCAGCGACATCAACGGGGTCTGGGGCAGCAGCGAAAAGGATGTCTGGGCCGCCGGAGTGGGCGGACTCCTCCTGCACTATACGGGCAGCGCGTGGGCGGCCGACTCGGCCAGCGGTCAGATCACGAAGTTCCCGCTGTGGAACGTGTGGGGCAGCAGCGCGCAGGATATGTGGGCGTTCGGGGATATGGGCGTCATCCTGCACTATGTCGGCGGCGCCTGGACCACCGACCCGATGAGCCGCGTGCTCAATAGCGGCGATCTGCGAGCGGTCTGGGCGAGCGGCGCGCAGAACATCTGGCCCGTCGGGGAAGCCGGGGCGATCATCCACTACAACGGCACCGTCTGGATGAACGATCCCAAGACCGCCGTGGCAAGCAACAACTGGCTCTTTGCGGAGTGGGGCAGCAGCCCGCAGAACATCTGGGCGTTCGGGCACCTGGGCACGATCATTCATTACGACGGCACCACTTGGAACCCCGACTCGCAGGACGGGAAGGTGACCGACAGCGCGCTAAACGGTGCCTGGGGCAGCAGCGCCAGCGACATCTGGGCGGTGGGCGCCAAGGGCGTCATCATTCACTATAACGGCACGAGCTGGGCGGTGGATGCCGCCGGCAGCGCGCTCACCCAGAGCGCGCTCAACGGAGTGTGGGGGAGCAGCGCGCAGGACGTCTGGGCGGTGGGCGTCCAGGGCACTCTGCTGCACTACAACGGCACGACCTGGGCCGTCGATCCAAATAGCGGCACGCTGACCCAGAACACTCTGCTCGGCGTCTGGGGCAGCGGCCCGCAAGACATCTGGGTCACCGGCGGCGGCGGCACCATCCTCCGCTATCATCCGTAGCTCTCTCAACGCTCCCAAGTACCATTTTGCGAGTGGACAAGCCCTGGCCGGCGCCAGGGCCGCGGACGTCCATCACTTCGTCCGGAGCGGCACCGCTCCTGCGGTCGGGCTAATTCTTCGTTGCTCTGACGGCAGCTATCCGGTTGTCGCCTCGTCTGCCCGGGTGTACGCTAAGAAAGACGCGCATCTTTTGAGGGCAAAATGGTCTACAAGCCTATCGAGTCCTACGGCATCATCGGCGATATGCACTCGGTCGCGCTGGTCGGCATGGACGGGTCGATCGACTGGTGCTGCCTGCCCTACTTCGACTCCCCGAGCGTCTTCGCGGCGATCCTCGATGACAAAAAGGGCGGCTCGTTCAGGCTCGCGGCGACCGAGACACGGACCTTCAAGCAGATGTACCTGCCGGACACCAACGTCCTTCTGACCCGCTTTCTGGCGCCGGGCAGCGTGGGCGAGGTCTGCGACTTCATGCCCATCCACCACGACGCCTGGGGCGTGTATAAGGCGGGGCGCCACCAGATCGTCCGCATCGCGCGCGCCGTGCGCGGCGAGGTCCGCTTCCGCCTTGAGTGCCGACCGGCGCTCGACTTCGCGCGCCGCCCGCATCGCTTCATCCTGGATCCGCGCGGCGCGATCTTCGATGGCGATGGCATCGACCTCGGCCTCATCAGCCCGGTGCCGCTGACCCAGGACGGCGATGGCGCGGTGGCCGAGTTCGTCCTGCGCCCCGGCGAGTGCCGGAGCTTCATCCTGCGTCAGGTCGAGGACTATACGACCGCGCACGATCTGCTCGATGAGGCCCCGGACGGTGAGGAGGCCTACGCGCGGACCATCGAGTTCTGGCGGCGCTGGATCTCCCGCTCGAGCTACCAGGGGCGGTGGCGCGAGATCGTCAACCGCTCGGCGCTCGCGCTGAAGCTTCTGACCTTCGAGCCGACCGGAGCGATCGTCGCCGCGCCGACCTGCAGCCTGCCCGAAGAGATCGGCGGCGTGCGCAACTGGGACTACCGCTACACCTGGATTCGCGACGCCGCCTTCACCTTGTACGCTTTCCTCCGCCTCGGCTTCACCGACGAAGCGGGGCGCTTCATGGAGTGGCTGGCGGCGCGCATCTCGGAAAAGGACGGACCGAGCGGCCCGCTGCAGATCATGTACGGCATCGATGGGCGCCACGAGCTTATCGAAGAGTCGCTGCCGCACCTGGACGGCTACTGCGGCTCGCGCCCGGTGCGCACCGGCAACGGCGCCGCCACCCAGCTGCAGCTCGACATCTACGGCGAGCTTATCGACTCGCTGTACCTGCACGACAAGCACGGCCAGCCCATCGCCTATGATACGTGGCGGCACGTCCGCCGGATGGCGGACTGGGTGGCACAGAACTGGGAGCTCGCCGATGAAGGGATCTGGGAGGTGCGCGGCGGGCGCCGCCACTTCGTCTACTCGAAGCTGCAGTGCTGGGTCGCGCTCGACCGGTCGCTCCGGCTCGCCGCCAAGCGCTCGCTGCCCGTCGATCGCGAGCGCCTGGGCGGGGTGCGCGACCGCATCTACGAGACCATCATGGCGCAGGGCTACGATCCCAAGCGCCGCACCTTCGTCCAGTCCTTCGGCAGCGCGGCGCTCGACGCGAGCAACCTGCTCATGCCGCTGTTGCTGTTCATCTCGCCCGGTGATCCGCGCATGCTCGGCACGCTCGACCGCACGCTGGAGGAGCTGGTCAGCGACAGCCTGGTCCACCGCTACGAGCTCGGGCGGGGCGCCGGCGATGGGCTGTCGGGAGGGGAGGGCACCTTCAGCATCTGTACGTTCTGGCTGGTCGAGGCGCTGGCCCGCGCCGGGCGGGTGAACGAGGCGCGCTTCATCTTCGAGAAGATGCTCACCTATGCCAACCACCTGGGGCTCTACGCCGAGGAGATCGGCGCCAGCGGTGAGGCGCTCGGCAACTTCCCGCAGGCGTTCACCCACCTTGGCCTGATCAGCGCTGCGTTCGCGCTCGATCGCGCGCTCGGGCGGCGCTAGCGCAGCACGCGCCAGAGGGCGGTGGCGGCGAGCGCCAGGTTGATGCAGATGATCGCGCGCCGCACCGCCGGGATGCCGACCCGCAGCGCCAGGCGCGCGCCGCCGTAGCCGCCGCCGAGCGCGGCCAGCATCATCAGCAGCGCCGGCCCGAGCTGCACGTAGCCGTGGCGGATGAAGATGAGCGCCGCCGGACCGTTGATGCACAGCGCCGCCGCGTGCTTGAGACCATTGCGCCGGTGCAGGCTCGCCACCCCGGCCAGGCCGAACGTGGCGAGCATCAAGATGCCCATTCCAGAGCCAAAGAACCCGCCATAGATCGCCACCACGAGCTGAAACAGCCCCACGGCGAGCAGCACCGCGGGGCGCTGCCTTGCACTGGGGGTCTCTTGTTGCGCCGCCGCGCCGCTCGGCAGCAGCCGGCCAAACAGCCGCGTGAGCGGCTCCTGGGCCACGAACAGCCCCGTCGCCCCGAGGATGAGCCACGGCACCAGGAAGTCAAAGCGCGGCTCGCCGATTCGCAGCAGCAGCACGGCGCCGAGGATGCCGCCGAGCAAGCTGGGGAGGCTCACTGTAAGGAGCAGGCGCGCCTCGCCCTTGAGCTCGCGGCGGAAGCCCCACAGTGAGCTGAACGAGCCCGGGAGCAGCGCCACCGTGCTGGTGGTGTTGGCGAGCAGCGGCGGGACCCCGCTTACGATGAGGGCGGCGAAGGTCAGGAGCGAGCCGCCCCCGGCGATCGAGTTGACCGCGCCCGCGAGAAACGCGACCGCGAACAGCAGGGCGGTGTGGGCCGGCGAGAGGGTCAGCATGCTGCGCTCGGCTGTTCGTCCAGAAAGGACTCTAGCCGCGCCAGCTCGGGCGGGCGCAGGACCTCGGCGAGCCAGGCGACAAGCTCGACGCGCGACTTGAAGGCGCGCCGCGCCGGGTTATTGGCCTCGCGGATGAGGCGACCAAACTGCAGCGCCAGCACGGCCTGGTTGGGCGGCAGCAAGAAGGCGTTGCGGGTCAGCCCCGGCCGCGAGCCGCGCAGCAGGTTGAGGAACGCGTCGGCCTGGGTGGGCGGCAGAACTTGCACCTTGCTTAGATCGATGCACACCACGCGATCCTGACCCACAGCTCGCATGAGCCGCTCGCGCTCGTGCTGGAAGTGGCTGAATTCAGTATCCAAAAGAGGAGAGATAAGGCGAGTCTCGATCAGGCGCCCGACGCGGTTCTCTATGGTGATCATCGGCGAGCCGGCTCGGTCCTGGCGCCTTCATTATAGCCGGATATGCCTGTCGGTGGTGGCGCTTGTCGCAGCCTGCCGCGCGGCGCGCCCGCGACTCAGACTTCGGTCGCCACCACGTCGGCCAGGAAGCGCATCACCGCCTGCACGCGCGCGCTCTTCATCAGATCGCGGTGTACCCCCTGCCAGATGATGCGCGGCTCCACTTCCCGCCCGGTCGGCAGTCGCACCAGCTCCGGCTCGCGGCCGGCCACCAAGACCGGCAAAAGGGCGATGCCCAGCCCGGCCAGGGTCGCGGCGTACACCGCGCTCACCGAGTCGGAGCGCAGCACCACCTGGGCCTCGCCGAGCCGCGCCGCGAACCAGCCGTTTTCGATATCGAAGGCGCGCGACTGCGCGAACAGCACGACCCGGTGCCCGCGCAGGCTGTGCTCCGGACGCTCGGGAGCGCCGTGGGCGGCCAGGTAGCTGCGCGCCGCATACAGTGCCAGGTGGATGGCGCCGAGCCGCTGCGCCACGATGTCCGGCTCGGTCGGGCGGGTCAGCCGCACCGTGATGTCGGCCTCGCCGCGGGCGAGCACGATCGGGCGCGTGGTGGTGGCGATGGCGAGCTGGATGTGCGGGTGGCGGGCGTGAAGGCGCGGCAGGTGCGGGACGAGGAACCGCGTCGCCAGCATCTCGGTCGTCGCCAGCCGCACCACTCCCGCCGTGACCGTCCCCGTCTTGTCGGTCGCGAGCACCGTCATGGCGCCGAAGTTCTCCATCGCTGCGAGACGCCGCACGATGACACCGGCACTCGCCATGCGGCGCGCTCCGCGTGACAGTGTCAGGCTCACGACAGCCGGCAGCAGCTCCGGCGCGAGGCCGACGGCGAGTGCGACCGCGAACAGCAGCGAGTCGGTGACCGGCCGGTCGGACGCGACATTCGCGGCGAAGATCACGAGCACCAGCAGCGTCATCAGTTGGGTCAACAGCTGTCCGAAGCGACGAAGGCCGCGCTCGAAATCGGTTTCCGGCGCCCGCTGCGCCAGGCGCGCGGCGATTTCGCCGAACTCCGACCGCGGGCCAGTGGCGGCGATGAGCACCTTGGCCG
>DAOMZC010000201.1:0-8912 GCA_035437965.1 Pseudomonadota bacterium | reverse complement strand
ACCAGCTGCCGCGGCGGCTGCGGGGCACTGGCGATCGGCAGGGGCGGGCGCGGCGGCTCGGTGTGCCCGCGGTGGGAGAGCGCGAGCGAGGTGGCCAGGCCGACCGCGCACAGGAACAGACGCTTGTGCTGCATTTCTTTGACGCTGCCTGCCCGCGTCAGCCGGCGCTCGTCGCCGTGTCCGGCGCCGCCGGAGCCTGGCTGGCGGTCTTGCAGAATGACAGGTGGGCAAAAAGCAGGATCACGATCAGATCGATCACCGGCGGCACCAGCGAGCGGGCCCCGGCGTACAGCCCGTTGCCGAGCGGTGAGTCCGAGGTATGGATGTCGAGCACGGTGAAGATCGCGACGCAGGCGAGCGTGATGCGAGCGAACGCGCGGCGGATGCGCGCGCCCTCGGCGTAGTAGCCGACGACGCCGATGATGAGGCCCAAGACGAGCATGTGGGTGAACACCCAGGTCATGGCGTCTTTATAATGCGCCGATGTCAGCACCACGTCGGGCACGCCGAACCCGGCCATGCTGGCGGGCACGCCCTGCGCGAGCTGGCTGGCCGCAAGGAGCACGAAGGTTCCGCCGACCCCGAGGCAGGTGGCGCGAAATCCGGGGAGGAAGTGGCGACAGCGGGCCATGAGCAACAGCGTGCCAGATCGGCTGCTGTTTTTTCAAGATCACCGGAGCGCGACGGGGCGACTCCCGAGCCTGACGTTCAGCGCGGCCGCAGGTGGACCGGGAGCGCCTGCAGGCCGCGCAGCGTGGAATTGCGCCGCCACACCAGCGGCTCGCCGGTAAGGCGCAGGTCCGGATATCGGCGCAGCACCGCTCCGATCGCGACCTGTCCTTCCAGGCGCGCGAGCGCCGCGCCGAGGCAGAAGTGAGCGCCGTGGCCAAACGCGAGGTGGCGATTGTCGGCGCGCCGCAGGTCCAGCCGGTCCGGCTCCGAAAACTGCGCCGGATCCCGGTTCGCTGCCGCCAGCCCCAGGATGACCGGCTGCCCCGCCGGGATCGGGAAGCCGCCGATCGAAAGGTCGCTCTTCGCCACGCGACCGATCCGGTGAACCGGTCCATCGAAGCGCAGGAGCTCCTCGACCGCGCGCTCGAGCAAGGCCGGCTCGCGGCGGAGCAGGTCGAGATGCTCCGGGTGCCGCAGCAGCGCCAGGAGCCCATTGCCGATAAGGCCGGTGGTTGTCTCATGTCCGGCAAACAAGAGGAGCAGCGCGTTCGCCCACAGCTCCTCTTCGGTCAGGGTGTCGCCCTTCTCTTCGGCGGCGATCAGAGTCGCCAGCAGATCGTCTCCGGCCTGGCCGCGGCGCTCGCGAATCAGGCGCTGCAGGTAACGGCGCAGGCAGAAGCCGCCGCGCGCCCCGCGCAGGATCTGCTTCCACCGCGGCCCCGGCCCGCCCCCGGCAAAGATCGCCAGGTCGTCTGACCAGAGCTGGATCAGCGCCCGGCTCTTGATCGGCGCGCCCAACATCTCGGCGATGACCCGGACCGGCAGCTGGCCCGCGTAGTGCTCGACCAAATCCACCGGTCGCGCGGCTCGCCGGCTGCTCGGTCCCGAGGCGTCGATCGCGTCGAGCAGCTCCTCGACAATGCGCTCGATATGGGCGCGCATCTTTTCGATCGCGCGCGGCGTGAAGGCGCGGCTGACCAGGGAGCGGAGCCGCGCATGATCGGGCGGATCCGAGAAGATCATCTGTCGGGAGAGCGCCCGCGTCACCGGGCGAGCGATCCGCCGGAGCGGCGCCGGAACGCGGACCACGGCGTCGATCACTCCGCGCGAGGAGAGCAGCGGGTGCTTGAGGGCCGCGGCGACGTCAGCGTACCGCGTAAGGAGGATCGCTCCGGATCTGGGCTCGCGGAAAAACGGCGCTTCGGCCCGCAGACGATGGTAGCCAGGATAGGGATCTTCAATCATGAGATCTTAAGAGAGAGATCTTATTACAGATCGGGCGGGCGATTCCAACCTAGATGGGGCTGCAGCTCACGCGGTGTGACATCGATTCACTGCGGGCGCGCGGCGGGACCCTGCGGGGTCTACCCTCGACGCTGGCCGGCCGTAGCGCGGGCGCGGCGGCGGGACCCGAGCGCCGCCATGAGAAGGGTCAGCGCCATGAGGGCAACCGGCGAGGCGGTCGCGGCGTGCCGGTGGGCGGTGAAGCTGCAGCCTCCCAGCTCCTCCACCGCGCCGCCTGTGGGCTCGGCGCTCGGGCCGCTGCCGCTCGGCGCGGCCAGGGTCTCGTCATCGGTCTTTCCCGAGGTCAGATCTTCGGGGACAGAGACCAGCTCAGAAGGGCCGGTCTGCGCTGTCCGCGCCGCTTCACTATCGACCGCGAGGGCCTGCGCCGCCACGCCAAGGCGTGCAAGGTCGATGCGGCCGATCGCCAGCGGGCGCTGCGCCATCGCATAGTACGGCGAGCCGGCTTCGTCCGACCAGCTGTAGCCGACCGGCTTGAGCGCCGCGTCCACATACACGCGGAGGGTCCCGCGGCCGACGCCATTACCGGTCGCCGACGGGCTCGTGCGGCGGGTGTCCGCCGCGCCGTGGGAGCCGCTGCTAGAGTCGATGACCGTGATCGAGTACTGGGTGGTGCCCGCGACGGTCGGAGACAGCGCGCTGTGCGCCTTGGGCAGCGCATCGACCATCATCGCGTGGCCGGTGGTGCCAGAGTCGAGGTACTTGATGGCGATGATGTCGCCCGGCTGCACCTGCGTAATGTTATTTATGCGCGTGAAGTTATTCTGCGCCACGATCGCGGCATGGTAGGTGTCGGCGTAGGGGCTGGTCGTTCCCAGCCACTTGGTGAAGGTGCTGCTGGTCCAGTTGTACGATCGGATAAGGAGGTTCGTGATGAAGCTGCCACACACGGTCCGCGCCTCGCTGTTGGCGCCGTCCCACAGGATGAAGCTGGGGCTTGAAGCGTAGACGTTCTGCCGCGAGATGGTCAGGTCGGCAAGCAGCTTCTCGGCATTGGCCACGTGCATCGGGCCGGTGGTCGCCAGCGCACTTGACGCCGAGGCGGCAAGCAGCAGTGAGGCAGTGACGAGAGAGCCGGCAAGGCTGAACAAGGCGCGGTGAATTGACAACTTTGTCCTCCTTGGGAACACGTTCAATGTTCAACGTTCATTCGGGCGCCCAGCCAAGCCAAAAGAGCCCGGCTGACGCGATTCGCTAGTACGAAAGTTCTGCTCCGCGTCGACGCGCAGTGAGGCAGTGCGACGGTGCGCTGCCGCGGAAGCAGGTATCAGGCCAAGGCGCCGCTATCCGAAAGGCTCTGCGCGCATCCAGGAAACTGCCAAGCGTCCCGATTACTTCGGCCGCCGGGCTTCAGCCTGGCAGCAGGCACCGTGGGAGTGAATACGGTCGAATCTACCCACGGGGCTATCTGGACACGCGCTAAGCTCGAAACTTCCGAACCGAACTGACAAGGGTCAGCCTAGCAAGACTGAATTAAAGATGGGAAGAGTTTTCTTTGACTCTGTAAAAAATAAATGACACATGTACGCCGCTCAGCAGTGAGTACGTTCACCGTCGGCCATGAGCAGAATCACAGCCAGTCCGCAAGTCCCTTGCGCGCTGCGAGCCAGTGAATGGAAGCAATCCCAGGACTTGGGAGGCTCCGCTTTCTGCCGGGTTCAGTAAGGCGTATGTGGGAGGCTGTGTCACCGTGTCCGATGCGGCGGGCCGATTAATGCGTCGCGGCTTTCCGGCGCCGCTCGGGAATCGCCAGCAGCAGGGTGCCGGTCACGAGCACTGCAGCGCCCGAGATTAACAGGCCCGTGCCTATAGAGGACGTGCCATAACGCTCGCGACAGAACGCGACGGGTGCCCGCACCTCCTCCACGCACTGATCGGATACTGCCAGCGCCGAAGCGCCGAAGCCGGTAAGGAGCGCGCCGCCGACCACCGCCACCCCACCCACGGCCAGCCGCCAGCGCGGACGGGACTTTATTCCGTGCCGATTCACCGGCTGGGAGGAAACCAGGGCGGCCGGCGGCGGCTCGGCAAGCTCCGGCTGCAGCGGGACGTTGACAGCCGCCGTCTCGCCCGGCGAAACCGTAACCGGCAGGCGCTGGGGCTCATACCCGGGGAGCGTCACCTCGAGCTCCAGGCGTCCGGCCCACGCCGGCCGCTCCACGGGAGTCTTGCCGAGCAGGCGCGCTGCCAGGCGGACCTCGGCGCCCGCCGGGGTCGAGGTTACCTTGAGCTCGCCGCGGGGCCGTTCGCGCGCCGTGGCGAGCAAGCGGGGCAGACCGCTGCGCAACACTGCGACCGCTTTATCGATATCGCAAGCGGCGCACTCCTCTTCACTGCGCGCCGCCACCTCGCCCACCTCGACATCGAGCAGCGCCAGCCGCAGCTTCCACGGAACACTCGCTCCCGCGGCCTGCTTGATAAGCTGCAGCGTCAGGACGTAATCAAGCTCGTTTTTTCGCGCGAGCTGCAGCTGGCAGGCGGTGGTCTCGACGCAGGAGCTGGTGCGGGCAAGCCCGGCGCGCTCCAGCGCCAGGGCCAGCGGAAACGGCGACAGCCGGTCGCTCTGCAGGCCATCTTCGACGACCTGCGCGAGCGGCGCCGCCGCGGCTTGTGATAGCTCTCCGTACTGCTCCAGCACGAGCACGGTGGGGAGCTCGGCGCTGAGGAGTGCGGCGCTGCCGCGCGCGAAGGTGACTTCGACGAAACGACCGACCGCCAGATCGATCTCTTCCTCCTGACGGCTCTGGCCATTTTCCAAGGTAAGGAGTCGCTTGCCCGGCGCGCCGAGCAGCGGCCGAGACAGCGGCAGCGCGCCGACCAGGCGGCCATCCAGAAATAGCAGCGTGCCGCGCTCGCCGACGACGCTGACCCTGCCGCTTGGGGGGCGGGGCAGCGCCAAGATGCGGTGAGCCTCTGCCGCTTCCGTTGCGTTGTCGGCCGGGTCAAAGCGTGTATCGCTCACGAACCGCCGCATCAGGTCCTGCGCATCGAGCAGGCGGCCCTCGGCCTGGGCCAGCACGCCCAGCCGGTAGAGCCCCTCTGGCTGCAGCGTCCGCCGGTACAGGGCAGTGAACGCCTGCGTCGCGGCGGCGAAGTCTTTGCGGGCGAGCGCGGCTTCTCCTTCGCTGCGCAGCTGCTCTGTCGCGATGACATCGCGGACCCGATGCCGCTCGCCGCGGCTGCGAGCCACCGCGGGCCGCACCGCCAGAAGTGATAGAATCATAAGCAGCAAAAGGCGCAGCCCAAGGACGGAGCGTTTCGCCAACCTCCCTTGACCGCCGCGAGCACCTTGCCGACAAAGGAACAGCTGTAGCTTGAGCGGACCTGACTGGCCGGCGCGATGGGATATCAGGGACACTGGCCGATCTCGACGGCCTGGCCGGCGCGCAGGTTGATCGCCTGGCTCTGGCTGCCCACCTTGATCTTCTGTTTCTTGCCGGGTAGCACCCACTGAATCCGCTCGCGGCACTTGCCCCGGACCGTGCTGCGCAGAATGACCTTGCCAAGCTGCGGCGCCAGGCGGCTGATGGCTTCCGCGGCCTGAACCCGCGCCTTGCCGCGCGCGCTCTCGACAGCTTTCTGATACTCGGCCATGGCCTCGCTGAACCGGCGCTGCTGCTCGAAGATCAGGCCGCGCTCTACCGCCAGGGCCAGCTCGAGCGCGGCGCACGCCTTCTTGTGAGTCCGATCCCGATCGCGACCGCACAGAGCGCTGGCTCGATCGTACTGCTTCTGCGCCTTGGTGAACTCCTTCTGCTCGTAGGCGCGGCTGCCCGACTGCACCAGCTCATCGACCGGAGAGGCGCTGAGCTTCAGGTGAACCTTCTTCTCCGGCTCGATCTGGACCTCATATTCACTGGCCAGGGTCGCGACCTGGTGAGGGCCCGACGGCAGGGAGATGCCTTTGCCGGTCGCGGTCTGCCACTTGCCCTTGTCGATCCGGAACAGGACTCCTTCGGGCACATCCAGCGCCAGCGTTCCTTTGGCCGCCGTGCCGGGCTCGGGCTCCTCTTCGGAGTCTTCGTGCGCCGCGGCGAGCGTATTGGCCTGGGCATCGCCGGCAGCCGCACCTGAAGCGGCCGACGGAGCGACCGGCGCGTCGGCAACACGGGTGGCAGTGCTCGACGACTCTTCAGGCGGCGCGCTCTTGGCGGTCAGCCGTGATAGGAGGGCGGCGGCGCGGTTGCGCACCACGAGGTCCAGGTCTCCCAGCAACCAGCGCAGCACCGGGATGCCGGCGATTCCCTGCGCAGTCTCGGGAATATCGGCGGCAATCTCGGCGCACAGGCGGCGGACCAGCGGCTCGGGATCGCGCGCCGCCTTGAGCAGCAGCGGCACCGCGAGAGCCGCGGGCATGGCGGCCATCGCCTCGACCGCGGCCATCCGCTCGAGCACCGGGCTACCCGGCTGCAAGGCATTGTGCAGGGTCGCCGGCTCCGCTACCTGCTGCCCGAGCTTGCTCATCAGGCCGTAGGCGGCGATGCTGTCGGCGCCGCCCTGCGCAATCGTCTGTTTGAGGACGCCCACCGCCCGCGCGTCGCCCGCTTCGGCGAGCTGCCGGGCCGCGGCGAAGCGTACGCCGGCGTCGGCATCGCCGAGCATGGCAGCGGCCAGCCCGGCCTCGGCGGGGGCCTGCTCGATGAGGAAGCGTCGCACCGCCGGATCCGGCGAGCTCTGTAGCTCCCGCAGTCCCTGCTTCTGGCTGGTGTCGCCGAGCTGCAGCAGTGTCGTCCGAATAAGGATCTGCTCCTTGGGGAGCCCGCTGCGCAGCAGCTCGCCCAGCCACCCGCCAAGCTGACCGAGCACGCTGCCGCCCTGCCGCGTGGCCAGGAGCTGGCTTACCCGCTTTACCGACCGCAGGGTCTCCAAGCGGACCTCGGGGTCCGGGTCGCGCAGCGCCCCGCGCAGGGCCAAAAGTGCTCCCTCTTCCAGGCGACGACCGAGCGCCCGGACCGAGCCGCGCCGGACCCGGGCATCCCCATCCTTGAGCATCCCGGTAAGCAGATTCACTGCCTCTGGAGAAGAGCTGTCGCCGAGCACCAGCGCCGCTGATTCGCGCAGCTGCCAGTTGTCGGAGCCAAGGCTGCCGCGTGCCCAGCGGAGGCTCTCGGAGCCGAGCGCGGTGGGATCCGCGGCCCCCAGCCGCAGCACCGCCACCGCCGCGATCTCCCTGAGCTCCGGGGTCACCGCGTCGCTCAAGGAGCGAGCCAGCAGCCGGACATCCAGCAGCTGTCCGCTCTGCCCGAGCCCTTCGCTCGCCAGCTGCCGCGCGGCGTCCGCGGCCTGCCGATCGTCAAGGACCCGGCGGAACAAGTCGGCCACCTCGGGAACATCCGGGGCCGCCAGCGCTCGTGCCGCGGGGAGCTGGAAGATTCCTGATTGACTGGCGAGCTCGCGCAGCACGCGCCGCCCTTCGAGATCGCCGGTGCGCGCGAGCACTGTCCCGATATCAATCTGCTGCTCGGGGCTCAGCGCGCTCTTGAGCCGACTGTGCAGGCGCTCGCGCGCCGCATCGGCGCTCTGGGAGGTCAGCAGGCACCCGAGCGCGCCCAGAATCGCCGACTCCTCTTTGAGCAGCCGCTGATCCACCACTTGCAGCAGGAGCTTCTCGGCCGCGCGGTTGCGCCGATCGCAAAGCAGTGATGCGGCGCGCAGTCGCTCCTCGGGCGGTCCGGCGGCCAGCGCGCGTGCCAGGACCTCCTCACCGCTGCCCTGACCAAGCTCCAGGAGCGCCCGTGCCGCGGCCAGCCGCAGCCGCGAGCCCGCCGCCTTCTGCAGCGTCGTCTGCAGGGTGCCGCTCGCCGCCCGATCGCCAAGTCGACCGAGCGCCGCCGCCGCCGCCGCCTGCACCTCCTCTTGAGCGTCGCCGAGCAACCCTTCGAGCAGGGGCCGCAGCGCTGCGTCCCGCGTCTGGCCGAGCGCCGCGATGGCGTCCAGGCGCCGCTGCCTCTCGATGCCCGTGCTCGTCGCCGCCGAGCGCAGCACCGCCAGCGCCTGGGCCTTGACCCGCTGCAGCTCGCCCGGCTCCAGAGTCGTCTTCGGCGGCGTCTGCGCCTGGTAGAGCCGATAGCCGAGGAACCCGACACTACATGTCATCACGATCAGTATGCTGAGCAGAGTCACCCGGACCGCGCGCAGAGACACCTTATGCCCGCGTACCAGCAGCTGCGCGCCCTGCACGTTGGCCCCAAGCAGGCCCACGACACCGGTCGGCGCCGTGACTTTCTCAATCGACTCGCCGCGCAGCTGGTCGGCGACCTGCCCCAGGACCTGGCTGACTTCGGTCATCGAGGCGAAGCGCTCGCGCGAGTCCTTGGCGAGCATGCGCAGCACCACTGCATCCAGGGCTTCCGGAATGCTCAGCTGCGGCGCTCGCTCACGCAGGGACTGCGGGGGCTGGTCGCAGTGCTTCTGCATCATCTTGTATGCAGAGGGGTCGGGGAAGACCAGCTGCCCGGTCAGCATCTCGTAGAGCATGCAGCCGACCGCATACTGATCCGTGCGGCTATCAACCGGCGCCGCCCGGCACTGCTCGGGAGACATGTAGGGAGGAGTTCCCACCACCGTACCGACAGCTGTCTGCGTGGAGCCCGGCGCCATCACGGCCGGCTGATCGGCCGTGGCGAGATCGCCGGGTGGCTGCGCCATCTGCCGCGCCGGCTGGGCGGGCCCCGGCGCCATCACGGCCGGCTGATCGGCGGTGGCGGCGAGAGCGTCCGTTGACGGTGCTACCTCCGGCGCCAGCTGCGTGGGTCCATGCGGATTCACGAAGGACTGGGCAACCGTGGCGGCAAAGGCGTCCTCGGGCCGCACTTGGGCCTGGATCCGCACTACCTGGCTCTCTGATCCGGCAACCGACTTGGCGATACCAAAGTCGACAATCTTTACGAAGTCCGAGTCCGCATCATGACTTAGCAGAAAGACGTTGTCGGGCT